>JABFRB010000002.1:300000-527297 GCA_013141385.1 Bacteroidales bacterium
TAATTAGCAAATTTAAGGTGGACGGGGTTAAACGGGATCATATTGCTATTCCTGTTATCGATAAAGGACGACTTTATATAAGATATGCTAATACGTTATGGGTATATAATATTTCATCTAAGTAAATGGACTTTTTATTTAACATAAAATATCTAAAATTTCACATTATGAGACAATTAGTGTTCGTTTTTGTTGCAATTACATTTTTCACCCAATGTAATTCAAAACAGGAGATTGCCCAATGGCGTGGTCCAGAAAGAAATGGTATCTACCCCGAGAAAAATTTGCAAACCCAGTGGCCCGATGGTGGTCCAAAACTACTTTGGAAGTACGATAGTTTAGGTTTTGGTTACTCTTCTGCTGCAGTAACCTCTAATAAAGTTTATACTATTGGAACTATTGATAGTATCAGTTATGTTTTTACTTTCAATACTGCAGGAAAATTGTTATGGAAAAAGCCGCTAGGCAAAGATTGGATGGTGAATTGGCCTGGAATGCGTTCAACTCCCATTATTTATAATGGTTTAGGGTACGTATTGAATGGTTATGGTGTAATTTATTGCTTTGATGCAAACAATGGAGAAGTTATCTGGTCAAAGGATATTGTAAAAGAATTCAAAACAATTCTCCCTAAATTCGGACTTTGTGAAAACCTTGTTGTTGATGGAGATAAATTGTTTTGTACTCCTGCAAGCACTGAGGCTACGGTAGTTGCATTGAATCGGAAAACTGGAACTTTAATATGGAAAAGCCAAGGAACTAACGATAGTACAACTTACTGCACACCAATTTTAATAGAATTAGGAGGAAAGAAGTTTTTTATTAATCAAACTAAACAAGGTCTCATTTCTACTAATGCTGAGACAGGAGAACAGGTCTGGAAGTATCCTTTTAAAGGATTTCCAATTTCACATACTCCAATATTTAGAAATGGGTACTTGTTCACTGTTGATGTTTGGAAAGCAGGTAGTGTTATGCTTAAAATTTCTGACGATGGACTAAAGTATACCGAAGTATGGAGGAATTTGAAGTTTGACCCTCAACAAGGAGATGTAGTTGTTTTAAATGATAGAATGTATGGTGCTGGCGATGAAGGAAATAAATTTATGTGTGTTGATTGGAATACGGGTAAAGAGATTTATTCCGACTCAACAAAAGCAGATATAACAAATGTTATTTCAGCCGAAAATCTACTTTATATCTATGAATTAAGAGGCGGTGCCGTTAAGTTGCTAAAGCCAACAGAAAAAGGATTTGAAAAATTGGGCTCTTTTATAGTTAAAGGAGGAACAGCACAATTACATTGCTCTCATCCCGTTATTAAGAATGGTCGACTATATATTCGGCATGATAATTCTCTTTTTGTCTATGACATTGGAAAGTAGTATAAACCAACCATCCATAAAAAATGAGACTTTTAGTTGCTACAATTATTACAATTACATTTTTCATACAGTGTACTTCAAAGCAGGAAATTGCTCAATGGCGCGGGTCTAATCGTGATGGCATTTACCTTGAAAGCAACCTCTTAACTCAATGGTCCGATAGTGGACCCAGATTGCTTTGGCAATACGATAGCCTAGGTCAAGGTTATGCATCTGCTGCAGTGATATCCAATAGGGTTTATACCATTGGTACGGTTGATAGTATCAGCTATATATTTACATTCGATACTGATGGGAACCTACTATGGAGAAAGAAACTTGGTTTGGATTGGATAGAAAGTTGGCCCGGAATACGTTCCACACCAACGATTTATAATGGTTTCGGGTATGTTCTAAATGGACTGGGTGATCTTTACTGTTTTAATGCTGATAATGGCGACATTATTTGGCAAAAGAATATTCTAAAAGTATACAATGGGCGAAACTTGGATTGGGGAATGTCTGAAAATCTTATGATTGAAGGGAATTACCTTTTTTGTACGCCAGGTGGAATTGATAATAATGTTGTAGCATTAAACCGTAACACTGGTGAAACTATTTGGACCAGTAAGGGAAATAGTGATACTGCTGCCTATTGTACTCCAATTCTTATTGATGTTAGAGGGAAGAAATATTTTGTAAATCAGACCCGCAATTCGATTATCTCATTGAATGCTGAGAATGGTGAGATAGCATGGAAATACCCACTCAGTAATGCTATACATCCTAGTACTCCCTACTATCGCGATGGGTATCTTTTCGCCACTGATGGCATTGCAAATGGCAGTATGCAACTAAAAATTTCTGAGGACGGAAGGAGCGTTAGTGAAGTATGGCGGAATTCTGATTTTAATGCTCAATATGGTCATACTGTTGTTCTTGGAAATCGCATATATGGTGTATGTAGTTTTAAGAAAACTTTTAGTTGTATTGACTGGAATACTGGAAAGGAGATATACTCTGATTCAATTAAAGTAGCTCCAATTACAACTATTTCTGATGGAAGAATGCTATACTGCTATTTTGCTTCAATAGGAGAGGTAAAGCTAATAAAACCCACAGAAAATGGGTTTGAAAACAGGGGTCATTTCACGATTAAGGGTAGTAAAAAGGGTCATTTTGCACATCCAGTAATTAAAGATGGAAGACTTTATGTGAGGCATGAAAACTCACTTTTTGTATACGATATTGCTAAAAAGTAATTTTTTAAAATTTTAAAAAGAACCTAGAATGGTCTTTTAAACTAAAGGCTAATTCTGGGTTCTTTACTTTTCCATAACTAATATTAATATCTGCTAGTATTCTTGTTTTGATTCGTACTAGTTTATAATAATTTTGCAACTTGAATTAACCACAATCAACATAAAGAATATGAAAACTAGAAATCTTTTAATAATTAATGTATTTGTATTGTTGTCTATTGCTTGCAGCAGTGGCTATGCACAAACTATCAGCGAATGGAGAGGTTTGGGCAGAACAGGAGTTTATAATGAATCTGGTTTGCTTAAGGTTTGGCCCGAGAATGGCCCTCAGCTAATGTGGTCAAACGAAAACCTACCTCAGGGCTATTCATCGATGTCAGTCGCAAACGGTATTGTGTACCTCACTGGCATAAAGGACAGTATGGACGTGTTAGTTGCCTTTGATATGATTGGAAACATTAAATGGCAAACCCCTTATGGTCATACTTGGGTTGGTTCATTCCCCGAAAGCCGTTCGACTCCTACTGTTGAGGGGGATAGGGTCTATGTTACGAGTGGATTAGGGTATATTGCTTGTTTAAATGCTATATATGGGCAAGTTATATGGCAAGTTAATGGATATAAAAAGTTTGGAGGCAGGTTTGGTAGCTGGGGCTATACAGAATCACCACTCATTGTTGATAATAAGGTAATATTTACTCCCTGTGGGGAGAATACAACAATAGTTGCTTTAGATAAAAATACTGGAGAAACTATTTGGCAGAGTAAAAGCATGAAGGATACTGTTGCTTACGTATCTCCTTTGTTGGTTAAAGAAGGTGAAAAGAATTTAATTATTACAATTACAGGTACATATTTGCTGGTTGTTGATGCTGATAATGGAGAAATCTTAAGTAGCAGCAATTATGCAGGACTCAAAAATGAGAAATCGATAAAAGCATGGCCGGGTGCTCCTTATACTAATACAAATACTCCAATTTATAAGGATCATAAGATATATATCACAGGAGGTTATGATCACGTAGGTGCTATGTATAGCCTATCCAACGATTTCAAAACCTTAACTTTGAATTGGACTGATGAAACCCTCGATGTTCATCATGGAGGCGTAGTTTTGGTTGATGGGTATTTATATGGATCAAACTGGATTAATAATAAGATAGGTAAGTGGTGCTGCATTGACTGGAATACTGGAAAAACAATGTACGAAAAGGATTGGAAGACTAAGGGTTCAATAATAGCAAATGACGGGTTGCTTTACTGCTACGAAGAGAAAACAGGCTACATTGCCCTTGTTAAGGCTACTCCAGAAGATTTTGCAATTGTTAGTTCCTTCCAAGTTCAATACGGAAAAGGTCCTTGCTGGTCACATCCTGCAATCAGCAATGGTGTTCTTTATTTAAGACATGGAAGTGCCCTGATGGCATACAAAATAAAGTAATTTTAGAGTTAAACGGATTTGTTTTATTATTGTCTAAATTGGGGGAAGGAGATTTCCTGAAGGGCTTAAAGATTAAACAAATCCGTTTTGCTTTTTATAAAATCATAGATTAGGCTAGAAAACTAATGAAACCCATTGAGAAGTATATAATTTCAGTAATAGTATTTGTCTCGTTATTCGCTTTTATATTCTGGTTTTTGAAAAATCCTGTAAAAGAATTCAGAGTAAGTGTACCTGGTCAGGATAATAGACCCAATAAGGGTTCAGATACAAGTGAGGTTATTAAGATTGGAGAGACTTTCGTTGAGTATACATCTGTAACATCAGGATTAACTGGGAAATGGACTCAATTTAGAGGCGCTGATTTTGATAATATCAACAAAGAAAATATCAAACTTATTGATAAGTGGGGAAAGGAGGGGCCAAGGATTACTTGGAAAGTTGATTTGGGCGAAGGTCATGCTGCACCCGTTGTCTTTAATGGTAAAGTATACCTACTTGATTACAACGAGGCGAAAAAATCAGATGCATTAAGATGTTTTTCATTGGAAACAGGAAAGGAATTATGGCGACGTTCGTATAAGGTGCATATCAAACGTAACCATGGAATGTCTCGTACAATACCTGCAATTAACGAAAAATATATTGTGACAATTGGTCCAAGATGTCAGGTTATGTGTGCCAATCCTCAAACTGGAGAATTGCTTTGGGGTGTAGATTTAGTTAAGGAGTACAAAACCGAAGTACCTTTCTGGTATACAGGTCAATGCCCATTTATTGAGAATGATATTGCGGTTATTGCACCGGGTGGAACTTCATTGCTGATTGGTATAGATTGTGCAACAGGTAAGGTGGTATGGAAAACCCCAAACCCAGATAATTGGAAGATGTCGCATTCATCGGTTATGCCAATGGTATTGGGCGGTAAAAAGATGTATGTTTATGCTGCTGTAGGTGGAATTTGTGGTGTTTCTGCTGATGGTGATGATAGAGGGCAGATACTATGGAAAACCATGGAATTTGCCCCATCGGTTGTTGCTCCATCACCACTAATTCTTGATAATGGAAAGATTTTGATCACAGCAGGTTATGGTGCAGGTTCTATGCTTCTTCAATTGGTTAAGAATGGTGGATCCTTTAATGTTAAGGTATTGCAGAAATACAGACCTTTAGAAGGACTTGCATCCGAACAGCAAACACCAATTTTTATGGGAGGCTATATCTTTTCGATTCAACCTAAGGATGCGGGTGGTTCACGTAATCAGTTTATTTGTTGTAAGGCTGATGATTGTAAAAAAATTCTTTGGACAAGCGGTAAAACAGATAGGTTTGGACTTGGTCCATATACTGTTGCCGATGGAAAGTTTTTTATCCTTAATGATGATGGTGTATTAACCATTGCAAAAGCAACCACATCAGGATGGGTTCTAATGGATAAAACAAATATTATTGAAGGGCAAGATTCATGGGGTCCAATTGCCATTGCCGATGGGCGATTACTGATGAGAACCTCTAAACAGATGGTTTGTATTGATATAAGAGCAAATAACTAATTTTGGAATAATCCTTTTCAATCTCTTTTTGAAAAGAAGTGAATACAAGTATTGAGGAGTTATGGATAGACCAGAATCCCCTCCTTTTTTAAGGAGGGGTAGGGGAGGTAAATTGATAACTATGCAAATTCATAATAGACAAGAATTAAAGGAGAATCGTAGGAGTTTACGTTCCAATCTAACTCCTGCAGAGATTAAATTATGGAATGTCTACAGAATAAACAGTTAGATGGTAGAAAGTTTAGACGTCAGCATAGTATAGGTAATTACATAGTGGATTTTTATTGTTCGGAAGAAAGAATTGCAGTTGAATTAGATGGAGAAATTAATTTTAATTCTGTGAATGAAAAGCGCGATAGTTTGAGAGAAGATTATATTAAGTCCTTAGGAATAAAAGTAGTAAGATTTAACAATAATGATGTATTTGAAAGAATTGATAATGTGTTAAATGGAATTAGGGAGTGTTTTAAATAATTTACCACCCCTACCCCTCCTTAAAAAAAGGAGGGGATACAAGTAATTGTATTTATTGTAAATACGATATTCGTGATATTTAATATTGCAAAAAGAGTTATACTCAATGCTATAAAAATCATTTACGCATGAAACAGAAAATTATCATTTGGCTTTCAGTTATCCTTCTCCTAGCCATAGTGGCTTTTATGGTAAAGGATCTCTTTTATCAGTCTAATAGCAGCAATGACAATCCTTACGAATATAAGATGGATAAGCTAAGGCATATCGATTCATCTTTAATTGGCTATAAACAGTATAATTTGATAAAACCAGATATTGAGCAACTACATGGCATAGCAGTGGATAAATCGGATAATATCTTTATAGCGGGTAAGGATAAGGTAATCGTTTACAACAGTGAATTGAAAGAAAAATTATCTTTTAAAACTGGTAAAGAGGCTAAGTGCATTGCGATTGAAGATAATGGTTCAGTTTATTTTGGAATTCAGGATCATTTGGAAGTTTACGACAGTGTTGGAAAATTCTTGAAGTCATGGAACCCTGTAAACGAAAAATCAGTAATCACAAGTATTGCGGTAACTGAGAAATTTGTGTATGTAGCTGATGCGGGCAATAGAATTGTATATCAATATGATAAAACTGGTAATTTGATAAAGAAGATAGGTAAAAAGGATGTTGACAAAGGAATCCCCGGTTTTATAATTCCAAGCCCATATTTTGATTTGCTAATTGGTAGAGAGGGTGAACTATGGGTTGCAAACCCTGGACGACATTCACTTGAATCCTATAATGAAAAGGGTGATCTAATTTCATCATGGACTAAAACCTCGATGGATGTTGACGGTTTTTGCGGATGTTGCAATCCTTCAAATATTGCTATGCTTTCCGATGGATCATTTGTAACTAGCGAAAAGGCAATCGAAAGGGTGAAAATTCATCTCCCATCGGGAGAGTTTAAAACCGTTGTTGCTTCGCCCGAAAACTTTAATGAGGGAACAAAAGGGATTGATCTTGCAGTAGATTCAAAGGATAGGATTTTTGTGTTGGATCCTGTTAAAAAAAGTGTTTGTGTATATATCAAAAAGTAAAAGAGGTTTATGGATAGGCGGAATTTTATTTCAGCACTAGTAAGAGGTGGAATTATTGTGGGATTGACTGCAACTAGTGGTTATCTGCTATTTAAGAAGGAGGGTAATGCCTCCGGATGCAACTCCATTTGTAATGGGTGTAAAAGTTTGCCAATTTGTACTAAAGAGGAAGCTGTTAAGGTTAAGCAAGAGAATAGGGCAAAGTAACTATTAGAAAGAATTAAAGTATTACGAGCCTAAAGATTTTAAAATGGAAAGTTCTGATAATAAGAAAAGTAAAATAAGCCGTCGAGAATTTATAAATAATAGTGTTCGCTTCTCGATAGTTCTGGGAATTGGTGCTATAGGGGGAGGCCTGTTAACTCGATCGCATGCGCGCCAAATGGTATGGCAGTTAGACACATCAAAATGTATTCAGTGCGGACGATGTGCTACGAATTGTGTTAAAACCCCATCTGCTGTTAAGTGTGTGCATGTATATAGCATGTGTGGTTACTGCGATTTGTGTGGTGGCTATTTTAGACCTGAAACCAAAGAATTAACAACTGCCGCAGAGAATCAACTTTGCCCTACAAGTGCCATAAGACGTAAGTTTGTTGAGGATCCCTTTTTTCAGTATGATATCGATGAGAAACTTTGTAATGGTTGCGGTAAGTGCGTTAAGGGGTGTGGTGCTTTTGGAAATGGTTCGTTACAATTGCAGGTTCGTCATGACCTTTGCGATAATTGCAATGAGTGTGCTATTGCCCGCGATTGCCCTGCAGGGGCTTTCAGTCGGGTACCATCAGATAGTCCCTATTTATTTTCGGGATTTGATAGTAAAAAGAAAGGATAATAATTTTCAACTCTATCAGGGTTCTAAACCTTGACAGAGTTTTATAAGTTAAACTAATGAAAAAAACGGTAGCATATACAATACTCGCCCTTATAGTATCTCTGCAACTATATAACTCATTTGCTGTTCAGCGATTTCCAAAACCCGAGTTTGAATCGGGATATATACAGCCACCAACATCTACGCCAGATCCTAGGTCGGAAGCATTGGCAATTCTCGATGTTGTTGTGCTTATTGCCACTTTATCGACTATTACATGGATGGTTCTGAAAAAGCGTAATCGCAATGGGGTATTCTGGATTTCGATTTTCTCAATTGCCTACTTTGGATTTTTTCGCGAAGGATGCATATGTGCTGTTGGATCTGTGCAGAATGTAACATATGCTCTATTCAACCCTGCATATAGCATACCAATAACGGTTATCGCTTTTTTTGCTATTCCTATAATTTTCACAGTATTTTTTGGTCGTACATTTTGCGCTGGGGTTTGCCCTTTGGGAGCAATTCAAGATGTTTTTGTACTACGTCCAGTTACACTTAAGTCATGGTTACTGAAAGTACTTGGTTTGATTCCTTTTATCTACTTAGGTCTTTCTATACTCTATGCGGCAACATCAACCGATTTCATTATCTGCCGTTACGACCCATTTGTTGGATTTTTTAGGCTTAACGCCAGTTTTACAATGTTTATGCTTGGCGGAATCTTTCTTTTGCTTGGCGTTTTCATTGCACGACCATATTGTAGATTTCTTTGCCCTTATGGTGTTATTTTAAATCTTGTAAGCAGGGTATCAAAAAAACACTTAACTATAACCCCTGCTAAGTGCATACAATGTAAACTTTGTGAGAATTCATGCCCCTTTGGTGCAATCGATAAACCAGTTCAGGTTAAAGAGAAGGAGGAGAGTCATAGGGCTGTTCGAAGAATTATGCTGCTGACTGTAATTATTCCGTTGTTAGTTCTGATTGGTGGTTATGTTGGTTCACGATTTCATGAGAGTTTGGCTAGGGTTAACCATAATGTTCAACTTGCACAGGTATTGCTGAATCCAGATAAAAATCAACCCGAAAGTTTTGAGGTTACAGCATTTAAATCATCTGGAAAATCTACCGAGGAGTTCTTTAAAGAAACCGCCTCGATAGTGAATAAATTTTATATTGGGGGTTGGATTTTAGGAGGATTTTTAGGATTAGTTTTTGGATTGACTTTAACAAGTCTATCAATTTTTAAATATCAGGAGGATTATACCCCGAATAAGGGTACATGCCTCAGTTGTGCTAGGTGCGTTGATTTCTGTCCTGTAAAAGAAGATGAACTCTAAGACTCAACGCGTAAAAAATCTGCGTTTAAAAAAAATAAAATATGAGTAAATTGAAAAAAATTATCGAAAATGTTCGCCTTTGGAAAGGTGTAGCCATTGTTTCCGGAGTGTACTCTTTTATCTTCTGTGTACTAATTATTGCAAATTTTACCCAGATAAACAGGGTTGATCCAGTTAACACTAAAGTTTTAAACACGTTGGTTGAACGGTTGAAAGAGAATCCCAACGATAATCAACTTAGAGAAGAAATACGGGAACTCGACCTACTTGCCCGTAAGGCTTACTTTACCAATCAATGGCAAATAAAAAATGGAGGATATATGCTTATGATAGGAGTTCTTGTACTAATTATTGCTTTACAGTTTATTCGGTTGGCTACAAAGGGTCTACCTGTTGTTGATACTGAAAACGATGATAAATTATTATACACCCAGAATAAGGCTCGGAAGTGGGTTTCAATAGGAGGAGCAACTCTCGTTGTTGTTGCACTCGTATTTGCATTTATCACTCAAAATCAGCTAAAATCTACATTTATTAATGCAGCACAAGCATCTAATAATGAGGCGAAGAGCCAAGTATCAAACCCTCCTGCTGTTCAAGAAACAACTGAGACTAAAGTTGTTGAAACACCCCAAAATGTAACCGCAGAAGTTGCTGATGCTAGCAAGGAAAAGAAATTAGAGGTTGCAACAGCTAAAGTGGAGAAAAAAGAGCAGGTTCAACAACCACCAGTTTCTAATCAAGTAGTTACTGCGGTTAATTATCCATCAGATAATGAGTTAAAGAATAATTTCCCCAATTTTAGAGGATTTGGAGGGAATGCAATTGCATATCAAAAGAATATCCCCGTTAGTTGGGATGGTCCATCGGGACAAAATATTCTTTGGAAAGTAGCAATTCCGTTACCGGGCTATAATTCACCCGTTATTTGGGGCGATAAGATATTTGTTGCTGGTGCGAATGCCTCTAAGCGTGAAGTTTACTGTTTCGATAGGAATTCTGGAAAATTACTTTGGACAGCAAATGCCGATAATATTCAAGGCTCACCAGTAAAATCACCTGATGTACAGGGAGATACAGGTCAGTCAGCACCAACAATTTCTACCGATGGCAAGAGGGTTTACGTGATCTTCGCCAATGGCGATATCATGACAGTAGATATGAATGGCACAAGGGTTTGGGCTAAAAACCTCGGGGTACCGCAGAACCACTATGGCCATTCATCATCCTTAATCACTTATAAAAATCTAGTAATAGTTCAATATGATCAGCGAACAAACCCAAGGGTACTAGCCCTGTCATCAACAAATGGTGATGAAGTTTGGAGCACTCCTCGGAAAGTTAAAATATCTTGGTCGTCACCAATAATTGTGAATACAGGAAGTCGCACTGAGCTAATACTTGTAGCCGAACCATTCGTTACATCTTATGATCCAGCAACAGGCAAACAGTTATGGAGTATGGATTGTATTTCAGGCGAGGTTGGCCCATCACTTGCTTATGCCGATGGTGTTGTGTTTGCGCTAAACGAGTATGCAAGCCTAACAGCAATTAAGGTTGGCGATACTCCACAAAAACTTTGGGAGAGTTCGGATTATCTATCCGATGTTCCTAGCCCTGTTGCAACTGATAAGTACTTGTTTGTAGTTACAAGTTATGGCACAGTTGTTTGCTACGATGCGAAGACAGGAACGAGTTATTGGACAAAGGAGTTTGAAAATGGTTTTTACTCATCACCAATAATTGCGGAAGGTAAAATTTATCTTTTAGATAAACAGGGTGTTATGCATATTTTCAATGCTGATAAAACATACACTTCAGTAGGAGAGGCAAAATTAGGAGAGAAATCGGTTTGTACACCAGCATTTGCAAATGGAAGAATTTACATCAGAGGAGATAAAAATTTGTACTGTATTGGTAAATAGTTAATTAGTTAAGAGTGAAAGATGTTTTTAGGATGACCTTTCAGAGTCTAAAAGACCTGAAAGCGTCTAATTGGTTTGAAGTATGGAAAATGACATAATAAGAATTGTAGAAGAGAAGGGGAGAGCGGTTGAGGCGGTAATTCCAATTTTACAGGAAATCCAAAATCATTATAACTACCTTCCACAGGAGGCTTTACAAAGAGTTTGTGAAACAACGGATATCACTCCATCTAGGATATACGGTATATCTACATTCTATACACAGTTCAGGCATAAACCGGTAGGTAAACATATCATCAAGGTGTGCGTTGGAACTGCATGTCATGTTAAGGGTGCAATGCTTGTGTACGATTCTTTCCGACGAAATCTTAATTTAAAAGATAACGAGGATACCGATTCGGAAGGTCAATTCACCATCGAAAAGGTTGCTTGCTTAGGATGTTGTACAATTGCCCCTGTGGTTCAGATAGGTAGCATAACATACGGACATGTAACTTCTGAGACAGTTCCAGAAGTTATTTCAGATTTTCTTTTAGCAAAGAATGGACATTCTACTGGTGTTACTGTACCTTATATAGATAGTAAAGAGATTCAAGGCGAGATAAGAATTGGTTTAGGTTCATGTTGTGTTGCAAGTGGTAGTTCGGGAGTTAAAGAGGAACTTGAGAAAATACTTCTTAAGAGTAAGATAAATGTAAACGTTAAACACGTTGGATGTGTTGGTATTTGTAATCAGGTGCCAATGCTTGAGGTTCATAAACCGGGAGAATCGCCATCATATTACACTAAAATTAAACCCGATGAGGTTAGAGAGGTAATTCATCGTCATTTTAAGCCTCACAACCTATTTAGCAGGATAAAGAGCAATGTTTATAGTTTCTTTGAGGACTTAGTATTTGACAGTGCGCCAAAATCACTTCGACGATACTCATCAGAAAATACGGATACTCCAGTTGCTGAATTTCTTCAAGGGCAGATTAATATTGCAACTGAGCATAGAGGGGTTATCAAACCTAGTGATATCAAAGAATATAAAAAACTGGGTGGATTTAGTGCATTAGGCATATGCCTAAAAGTTAAAACTCCATCAGAGGTTATAGATATAATCAAGGGTAGTGGTCTGAGGGGAAGGGGTGGAGCAGGTTTCCCTACGGGTACTAAATGGCAATTGGTAGCGAATGCAGTTTCGGATAAGAAGTATGTTATCTGTAATGGTGACGAGGGCGATCCTGGTGCTTTTATGGATAGAATGCTACTTGAATCATACCCATTTAGGGTGATTGAAGGAATCATAATAGCGGCCTATGCCGTTGGTGCAAGTGAGGGATTATTCTACATTAGAGCTGAATACCCGTTGGCATTGATTCGGATACGTGAAGCATTAAGTATTTGCGAAAAAGAAGGTCTTCTTGGCAAAAACATTCTTGGAACCAATTTTTCGTTTAACCTAAAAATCTTCGAGGGAGCTGGGGCTTTTGTTTGCGGTGAGGAGACAGCATTAATTGCTTCTGTTGAGGGTAAGCGGGGTTATCCAACAATGCGTCCACCTTACCCTGCCAACGAAGGACTCAGGGGAAAACCAACTTTGATAAACAATGTTGAAACCTATTCCATGGTTTCGTGGATTATTAGGAATAGTGCGGAATCATTTCATAATATTGGAACAAAATTCAGTAAAGGAACTAAAGTTTTTGCGCTTGCAGGTAAGATAAATCGCGGTGGTTTGATTGAAGTTCCCATGGGAATTACAATTAGAAAAATTGTTGAGGACATTGGAGGTGGTATTCCTAATGGAAAGCAATTTAAGGCTGTTCAGATTGGTGGCCCATCTGGGGGATGCATTCCTGCCTCAATGGCAGATACTCCAATTGACTATCACTCATTAATACAGGTTGGCGCGATGATGGGTTCTGGAGGTCTTATTGTACTGGATGAGACCGATTGTATGGTTGATATCGCAAGATATTTCCTAACCTTTACCCAAGACCAATCATGTGGAAGGTGCACATTCTGTCGCATAGGTACAAGAAGAATGCTTGAGATTCTCAATAAGATAACTAGTGGAAAGGGAACTTTAGCTGATTTAGATACACTGGAGAAACTTGCAGCGAGTACAAAGAGAGGCAGTATCTGCGGGTTAGGTAAAAGTGCTCCGAATCCAGTACTCACAACACTAAAGTATTTTAGGGATGAGTACGAGGCGCATATCAATGGTCATTGCCCAACGGGTAAGTGTAAGGAGATGATTACATACGATATCACCAATGAGTGTATTGGCTGCACAAAATGTGCACAGCGATGCCCATCGGATGCAATCAAAGCAAAACCTTACGAATTGCACCATATCGATACCGAGAAATGTATTAAATGTGATATATGCAGGGAGGTTTGCCCTGTGAATGCTGTAATAACAAAGTGAAGAATAATGAACAAGGATTAACGAATGATGAATGTAGAAGTGGCAGATCATCATTCTTAAATCGTTAATCCTTGTTCTTAAATCAAAATAAGAAATGAATAAGTTCGATTTAGAAGAACGATTAATCGATTTTGTTGTATTAATAATTGAATTGACTAAATCAATGCCAGCCTCAAAAGCATCAAATCACTTGATTGACCAAATAATACGTTCAACATCTTCATCTGCATTGAATTATGGAGAGGCTCAAAGTGGTGAGTCAAGAAGGGATTTTATTCATAAAATAAAAATTGTTTTAAAAGAGTTGAGAGAGAGTTATGTTTGTTTGAAAATTATTTATCGCGCAAATCTTTATACCGATAAATCTCAGATAGAAAAGGCCATGCACGAAAACAATGAATTAATTTCAATCTTTGTGAAAAGCGCAGAGACTGCTCAAAAAAACATGTCGAATAAAGGATCGCATTGAAAATTATAAAATGATTCATCTAAAAATAAATAACCAAGCAATTACAGTTCCTGCTGGAACTAGCGTCCTTAATGCTGCTAAGTCAATTGGGGTTGATATTCCTACAATGTGTTATCTCCAGGGAAATAGCAATCATCCATCGTGTATGGTTTGCATTGTAAAGGATATAAGATCAGGGACTCTATTCCCTTCATGTGCCATGCCTGTAGAACAAGAAATGGATATCATTACCAATGATGACGATGTTCGGAATGCCCGCAAGGATGCACTTGAACTGCTACTCAGCGACCATGTTGGCGATTGTGAGGCTCCATGCCGAACAGCTTGCCCTGCATTTATGGATATCCCACAAATGAATAGGCTTATCGCTCAAGGTAAACATCTTGATGCGTTAAGAGTTGTGAAAGAGGAGATAGCACTGCCATTTATTTTAGGACATATCTGCTCAGCCCCATGCGAGAAGGTTTGTAGGAGAAAACAGGTTGATAATCCAGTATCTATTTGCCTTCTGAAAAGATTCACTGCTTTTAACGATTCTAAAAATCAATTAGCATTTCTACCAGAAAAAAATCAAACAACTAATAAAAGGATTGCAATTATTGGGGCAGGACCATCTGGCCTTGCTTGTGCATTCTATCTTTTAAAACTTGGTCATAATTGTGTGATATTTGACTCAAAATTAGAAGCTGGGGGAACATTACTTCAGGTTTCTGAAAATGAGTTGCCCAAAGAGGTTTTGAAAGTTGAAGTAGATTTAATTAAAACCTATGGTGCTGAGTTCCGACTCAACACAACTATAACCCCAGAAATTATTAAGAATGAGATTAAAAACTCATTTAATGCAATTGTGTTTGCAACGGGTGATATCACCAAATCAAATCTAAATGATTTTGGGTATAATGTTAGTAAAACAGGATTAGTAGCCGATTCAGATACTTATGCACTAGATGGAACAGGAGTATTTGCTTGTGGAAGTGTTTTACATCCTCTAAAAATGGCTGTTAAGGCTGTCGCACAGGGAAAGGAAGCAGCATTTTCGGTGCATAAATTTTTAGGAGGGATACCTGTTTCTAATAGATATGATAGATTCAACTCCAAGTTTGGACTCCTTCAACCATCAGAGATTGCCGAATATTTAAAAGAATCAATTGCTGATGATGTAATCACCCCCAAAGGAGGAAGATTGATAGGCTTTACAGCCGAAGAAGCAATGCTTGAGGCTAAGCGATGTATGCATTGTGATTGCCGCAAACCCGATACGTGTAAACTCAGGTTATATGCCGATGAGTATAAGATTGACAGAAAAAAGTATTCCTTAGGTGAGCGTAAAACCCTGAAAAAGCACATTCAACACGAGACAGTTGCTTATGAGCCTGAAAAGTGCATACGCTGTGGTCTTTGCATCGAAATAACATCCAAGAATAAAGAATTGACAGGCCTTACATATATCGGACGAGGCTTTGATGTTAGGGTGGATATTCCATTTAACCGGGAATTAAGCCAAGCTCTAACCCAAACTGCAAAAGATTGTGTTAATGCTTGTCCTACTGGAGCGATATCATTTAAAAAGCAAGAGTAAATTAGTATGCTATTTTGCAGTAAATAAAGTAAATTCCGCATCCCCTCCTTTTTTAAGGAGGGGCAGGGGAGGTAAATTTATCAACATGCAAGTTCATAATAGAAAAGAATTAAAAACTAATCGTAGAAATCTACGTTCCAATTTAACTCCTGCTGTGATAAGATTATGGAAATGTCTTCAAAACAAACAACTTGATGGCAGAAAATTTAGACGTCAACATAGTATTGGTAATTACATTGTAGATTTTTATTGCTCAGAAGAAAAGATCGCCATAGAATTGGATGGTGATGTTCACTTTAATCCAGTGAACGAAAAATATGATATTCAACGGGATGATTATATTAAATCATTAGAAATAAAGGTTATTCGTTTTCGAAATTGTGAGGTTTTTGAAAATATTGACAATATTTTAAATGGAATACGGGAGTGTTTTAAATAGTTTACCACCCCTGCCCCTCCTAAAATAGGAGGGGATACAAGCAACAAAGTTATTTTATATGAGATATTTAGTAATTGTATTTTTATTCTTGAATCAAATTTTAGATGCTCAGGATAACTCCAATTGGCCATGCTTTAGAGGCAATCCATCACTTACAGGTTATTCGAACGTGCAGCTACCAAAAACACTAAAGTTGCTATGGACATTCAAAACCGAGGATGCAATTAAATCATCACCAATAATTCAAAATGGCAGTATCTACATCGGCTCAAACGATGGTTATATCTACTCAATCTCTGATAAAGGGGTATTGAATTGGAAATACAAGTCGGCCACATCAATTGAATCACCTCCTCTTTATCTTGATAATACTATTTATGCTGGTTCGCTTGAGGGTACAGTATATGCATTAGAGGCAAAAACAGGTAAATTGAAATGGGAGTATAAAACCGAAGGTCAAATCTCAGGCTCGGTAAACTGGGTGATATCTCCAGATAAAAAGAGTAAGAGGCTTTTTGTTGGAAGCTATGATTTTAACTTTCATTGTATTGATGCTGCTACTGGCAAATCGGCCTTTAAGTTCGAAACCGAAAATTATATCAATGGAACACCATCAAGTAATGGAGAACTATCTGTTTTTGGTGGTTGTGATGGGAATTTATATCTATTAAATGTTAACACGGAGAAACTTGATAGTAAAATTGAAATAGGAACCTATATGGCTGCATCCACCGCAATTGATGGGGGTAGAGCATATTTTAGTAATTACGATGGTAAAGTTTATTGTGTAGATTTAGCCTCAAAAAAAAATATATGGAAATATGATGGAACTGCCCCATCTATCTCCTCTCCAGCAGTTTCCGGTGATAGAGTTGTTATAGGCTCACAGGATAAAAACGTTTACTGTTTCGAGAAATTAACAGGAAAACTGCTATGGAAATTTAAAACGTTGGGTAAAGTGGATAGCTCACCAGTAATTGCAAGGGATGTAGTAGTGGTAGGTTCGGGCGATGGACGAATTTATATGATAGATTTGAACAAAGGTGAAAAAATTTGGTCTTACGAGATAGGAAAACCCATTACCAGTTCGCCAGCAGTTATTAAGAACATGGTAGTTATTGGTTCGGAGGATGGGAGTGTTTATGCTTTTGGGATAAAATGACTTAATATCGAAAAATGAATGAAGAATAAAGATTAACGAATTTCGAATTCAGATGTATCATAGAATACAATCTTCTTAAATCAAAAATCGTTAATCCTTGTTCTAAAATCAAATTATAAACAATGAAAGTAGTCAACATAGTCCCCGGTTTTGGCGGAACATTCTATTGCGGAAACTGTCTTCGCGATAGTGCCTATGTAAAATCATTGAAAGCAGAGGGTCACGAGGCAATAACATTGCCTTTATACCTCCCATTAACTTCAAAGGATTATACGTCCGAAAATGATATTCCCGTTTTCTATGGTGCGGTGAACATATATCTAGGCCAGAATTTCCGCCTTTTTAGGCGTATGCCTAAATGGCTGCACAACTTTTTTAACTCTCCGTTTATCCTAAGATATGCAGCCAAAAAATCGGGTTCAACCCGTGCTGCTGGTCTTGAGGAGATGACCATATCGATGCTAAAAGGCGCAGATGGCTTTCAAAAAGATGAACTTGATGAGCTGATCTATTTTTTAAAACATCACGAAAAACCCGATGTCGTTCACCTTTCGAACGCTTTACTATTAGGCCTAGCCAGAAAGATTAAAGATGAATTACAAATTCCAGTGGTTTGCTCCCTTCAGGATGAGGATGTTTGGGTTGATGCAATGGATGAGCCATACAGGAGTAGAATATGGAAGTTGATGGGAGAAAAGGCATTCGACACCGATGCCTTAATCGCAGTTAGCGATTTTTTTGCAAAGCAGATGAAACAAAAAATGTCGATCCCTAATGAAATGCTCCATGTAGTTCATATTGGTGTTGATCCATCAAAATACTCTGTTAAAGTTCCAAACCTTGATGTACCTACTATTGGATACCTTTCGAGGCTTAACAAGGAGAATGGCTTTGAGATTCTTGTTGATGCATTTATTAGGTTAAAAGAGAATCCAAAATTTAGCAATGCTAGACTTAAGGTTACTGGAGGTAAAACAGGAGATGATGATAAGTTTATAAGTCGACAAGTTGATAAGCTAAAAAGGGAAGGCTTTCAGAATGATATTGAGTTTATCGAGGATTTTAGAACTGAATCATTGGGCAACTTTTTTGAAGGATTAACGCTTTTATCAGTACCCGTTCTTGAAGGTGAAGCGTTTGGGCTTTACCAGATTGAATCGTTAGCATCAGGAATACCTCTGGTGCAACCCAGACTAGGTGCTTTTCCTGAGATTATTGAGGCATCTGGGGGCGGAGTAATCTATCAACCTAATACATCAGAAGCTTTGGCTCAAAAACTTGCCGAAGTGCTATCAGATTCTGAGCAGATAAAGTTGATGAGCATCAATGGTCGAAAATCGGTTGAGGAAAAATTTAATACTTCAATTCTTATCCAAAGGATGATTGAAGTTTATATGTCGGTAGTTAATAAAAACTGAACGCAAAGGCACGAAGACGCAAAGTCTTCTTAGCGCCTTGGCGTCTTAGCGTTTAAATTTTAGATATATGATAATCGAACTAAACAAGGTTGGCAAATCCTATATAAATCCCGGAACAAATATCCATCGTGATGTTTTAGCGGATATAAATTTTCAGGTTAACTCTGGCGATTCAATTGCTATTGTTGGCCCTTCGGGCTCGGGGAAAAGTACACTGCTAAATATTATTGGAACACTGGATACTCCATCATCTGGAATTGTTAAATTTAAAGGAGATGATGTAGTTTCATTTGATGAAAAGCGATTAGCACAAGTTAGGAATAGGAGCATTGGCTTTGTATTTCAATCTCACCACCTTCTTCCACAGCTTAGTTTGATTGAGAATGTGTTAGTTCCTGTTATCCCCAATGTAAAGGTCAATGGCAAAGCCATATCTGCAAGAGCAATGGAATTGCTCGATAGCGTTGGTCTTGCGGATAGAATTCATCAACGCCCCGGACAGCTATCGGGAGGAGAATGTCAGCGAGCAGCATTGGTAAGGGCTTTAATTAATCAGCCAGAGCTTATCCTTGCCGATGAACCAACCGGTTCTCTTGATCAGGATTCTGCTGCTCAACTTGGCGACTTGCTATTAGATATCAATAAAAAGCATAATGTAGCCATTGTTGTAGTAACCCATTCGTTGACCCTTGCTGAAAAAATGAAAGCAATTTATCGTTTATCGCATGGGAAATTGGAGTAGTATTATAAACTTAGCGTCTTGGCGCCTTTGCGTTAAAGTATTTAAACGCTAAGACACAAAGACGCAAAGAAAAGAAATATGACAGTAATAAAATTCATCATACAAAGCATCCGATTTTATTGGCGTCAGCATCTAGCAGTGTTTCTTGGAACTGTTATTAGTACTGCTGTCCTAACAGGTGCTCTAATTATTGGTGATTCTGTAAAGATGAGCCTTAATAAACTTGTTGATGTTCGTTTGGGTAAAACCCGTTTTGCACTTCAAGCAGGCGACCGTTTTGTTCGTGCTAAATTGGCATCCGAAATAGGCGTAAAGATGAATACCGCAACAGCATCACTTCTTATGGTTCAGGGAATTGCTATAAATCCTGAATCAGAGTCTAGAATAAACAAAATTCAGGTAGTTGGCATTGATAGTAGTTTTTGGAAACTTTCAGATATTAAAATAGATGACTTATCAAGTGATGAAGCCATAATTAGCACTAATATCTCACAAAAACTGAACATTAAGGTTGGTGATGAATTCCTACTAAGGGTTGAAAAAACAAGCGTAATCCCTCTCAATGCACCTTTTTCACAGGATATTGATCCATCTGTTGCCATACGACTTAAGGTCAAATCAATTACAGATGATAGCAGTATGGGACGATTCAGCCTAAAGAGCAATCAGGCAGCACCCTACAATGTTTTTATCTCAAGAGATATTTTATCAAAAAAACTTGATTTAACAGGTAAGGCAAACGTAATTCTAGTTGCTGATAACCTCAATGAGATTTTATCCGATAAAGATGTAAACAACGCTTTTAAGGAGACTTTTCAACTGGAGGATGCAAGTATTAGGATTCGTGAACTAAGCGAATCAAATAGGTACGAGATTCTTTCTGAGAGGATTTTTATTGATGAACCGATTGCAAAATCTATTCTTAATCTTAATATTCCTCACGAAACGGCACTGACCTATCTTGTAAATGCTATCAGTTTTAAAGGCAAAGAGACACCTTACTCCTTTGTATCAGCGGCATCAGCACCCATAGTTGATGAAAATCTCAAGGATGATGAGGTTGTTGTGAATGATTGGTTGGTAAAGGATTTAGGAATTCGCGTTGGTGATTCAATCTCTTTTAAATACTTTATAATTGGTTCTTTAAGAACCATTAAAGAGGTTGGAAAGTCTTTTATTGTTAAGGGTGTTGTTCCCACGCACTCTAGTCTTATTAATAATTCATTGATGCCTCTTTTCCCCGGATTAGCTGATGCTGGTAGTTGCCACGATTGGAATACTGGTGTCCCAATCGATTTAGATAAAATAAGGGATAAGGATGAAAAGTATTGGAACGAATATAAGGGTACTCCAAAAGCTTTAATATCAATGCAAGCAGGATTGAATCTTTGGGGTAATAAATTCGGAAATTATACATCTATCCGTTTTGATAAGAAAAAAATTCAACTTGAAGAGTTAAACCGCGATATTCTCAAAAGCATAAAACCCGAAGATATCGGTTTGACTTTTACACCTGTTTATACTCAAGGGCTGAACTCAGCCAATAATTCAGTAGATTTCGGAAGTTTATTCCTTAGCCTTAGCTTCTTTGTTATTGCCGCAGGAATACTTCTTACGGTGCTGATTTATTCTCTAAATACAGAATCACGCAGGGAGGAAATTGGAATCCTTTCAGGTTTGGGATTTGAGCGAAAGTTGATAGTAAGAATTCGATTTGGAGAATCAATCCTTGTTACTTTGTTGGGCGGTATTGTAGGTTCCTTATTGGGTATCCTTTACAATTATGGACTCCTATGGGGATTAAACTCAGTTTGGCAGGGTGCAGTCCGAACCAGTAATTTGGAAGTATTTATACAACCTACAACTGTATTAATTGGTGCGATTAGCGGAATTATTATTGCGTTGATATCAGTCTACATTGTAACCCGACGAAAGCTAAAGCAACCAATAGTTACATTGATTAAGAGCGGATTCGAAAATCCTTTAAAAGTTGCTAAAAGATATCTTAGCCTAGATAAACTTATTGCTATTGTTTCAATAGTAGGCGCAGTTGCAATATCCATCTATTCATTGTTTTTACCGGGAGAAATAAATGCCGAGATGTTTCTTTCAGCAGGTGGCTTGTTTCTTATCGGATGCATTGCTTTGTTTGGTTGGTAT
The DNA here is from genome assembly GCA_013141385.1 of Bacteroidales bacterium. NCBI lineage: Bacteria > Pseudomonadati > Bacteroidota > Bacteroidia > Bacteroidales > Bacteroidales bacterium. The sequence goes on from JABFRB010000002.1 coordinate 321,656, forward strand.
CTGAGGGTTGCAAGGGTTCGGATGCATACAACACCTCTTAGTTTTACCCAACTTGCCCTGAAAAATGCTGGGAGAAGTAAGAATAGGAGTCTTACAACAATAGCTCTTTTAGCCCTTGGAACTTTTAGCATCATTATTACTGGGGCAAACCGAAAGACTTTTTATGGAGTCGAAAACCTTCGTCAATCGGGTACTGGCGGATTTTTATTTTGGACTGAAACCACATTGCCAATTCAGTACAACTTGAATACTCCGAATGGTAAAATTAAGTTAGGTTTAGATAATGAAGATATTCTGAAAGGAGTTGATTTTATACAAATCCATGGTCTATCAGGTGATGATGCCAGTTGTCTAAATCTTAATCAGGTTCAGCGACCTAGGATTTTGGGTGTAAACCCAGAGACATTTGGTAGTAGGCATTCTTTCTCGTTTGTTGGCTATCATAATGGAGTTAACACAAAAAATACATGGCTTGAGTTAAAGAAGAGTTTTGGCGATGATGTTATTCCTGCAATTGCAGACCAAACGGTTATTACATGGGGTCTTAAAAAAGCGGTTGGCGATACTTTGGTTTACCTAAACGAATCTGGGAAAAAAATAAAACTGCTACTGATTGCTGCCCTCGATAACTCTATTTTTCAAGGTAACTTACTGATTGCCGATAGTCTGTTTGTTAAGAACTTCCCATCCTCAAGCGGTTCAAGGATTATGTTGATTGATGCTCCCTCTGCAAAGCAGGAGCAGCTTTCGCAGCTATTAAACACAACCTTTACAGATTATGGTATTGAACTTACTCCAACTACAGCACGCTTAGCCGAATTCAACTCAGTTGAAAATACCTACCTAACCGTTTTTATGGTTCTCGGCGGGCTTGGTGTAATCATTGGCACTTTTGGGTTTGGCGTGGTTTTGCTCCGCAATACCCTCGAACGCCGCTCCGAAATTGCCCTGATGACGGCTATAGGTTATAGAAAGAGCCAAATATTTAGGCTAATATTTATCGAGAATCTATTCCTTCTAATTACAGGGCTTATTTGTGGAATAACATCAGCATTTATAGGAATTCTACCATCAATCCTTTCACCTTCATTCACAATGCCTGCAGAGTTTATTTCAATCCTCGTTTTAATTGTCTTTATAAGCGGTGTAGTTTGGATTTACTTTCCGGCGAGAAATGCGATAAAAGGGAAAATAATTAGGGGGTTGAGGGAGGAGTGATTTTCAACCTCCAGAACCCTAAGTCATCAATCCTTGTTCTTAGATATATTAGATCTAAGAACAAGGATTTACGATTTTAGAAATAAGATTGTTATAGCGAACCGATATTACTTCCTTTCAAAACAGAACAAATGATGTTGACCTCTTACAAAGATTAACCCATCCGAAATTGCTGGGGTAGCCATACATATCTCGCCAATAGGATTTATTGTAATTTGCTCGAACTCTGGACCGGCTTTAACTACAATGATACCCTTTTCTTCGCTGGTAAAATATAATTTTCCATCAGCGGCCACTGGCGAAGCAGTGAATGCTTGCCCATCTTTTAGTGTTTCTTTGTACTTCTTCTCACCAGTATTAGCATCATAACAGGTTAGTGCACCATTGTTACCCAATGTATACAAATAACCATTGTATGCTATTGGAGTTGGCATATAGGTGCCGCCTCGTTTAGTGCGCCATTGAATAAATTGACCGGAATTTAAACTGTCTGCAATCGAGATATTACCAGAGCCTCCCGGTTTAATTGCATAGATAGGTTGAACAGGTGGATAACCGCCAGTTACAAATATCAGATCATTATGAGAAATAGGCGTCCCTACAGTAACTTCTGAATTGGGTGATAATCTCCATAGCTCTTCACCAGTTTTTGGATTATATCCCCTAATAAATTTAGAAGAATTTGTAATCAGCTCATCACGGGTAGCACCTTGATATATTGTTGGAGTTCCCCATGATGATATCTCCTCACGTTTGGTTTTCCATACTTCATTACCAGTCTCTAGATCATAAGCAGCTATAAACGATTCCTTTGATCTATCACATTGTACAATTACTGTACTCCCATATATAATTGGAGAACTTGCATGTCCCCATTGAGTTTCCTCCTCAAAGAACCAGCCTGCATCTAATATCCCAAGATCTTTTCTCCATTTTTCATTCCCTTTTAAATCGTAACAAACCATACCCTCAGATCCAAAAATCGCAACAACATACTCGCCATCAGTTGTTGGGGTTGAGTTTGCCTGAGTTCCCTTTGGATGTCTTTTAACTCTTGGTATTCCTTCATACGCTTTCTTTTCCCAAAGAATCTTTCCGCTTTTCTTGTCGATACAATACATTTTCCAAATATGAGATGAATTGTCCTTTGCAGGTTCAACATCACCATAAAGGCCTACTCGATATTCAGCAGTTGTATCGCTACTCAAAGCGGTAGAAAGAAAAACCTTGTCGTTCCAAATAATAGGGCAGGAATGGGCTAGCCCCGGGATGTATGTTTTCCACATTAAATTTGTCCCTTTGGTAGCATCAAAGTTCAAAGGAGGGAATTGTCCATCGGCTATTCCATTGGCTTGATTTCCTCTAAATGATGGCCAGTTTAAAGGTTTTACAACTTTACCCGTTAAATCTACAAACTCTTCCTTCTTAACAGATGTTTCAGTTTTCGGCTGATCAACAACTTTGAAAAATTGGGTAGTATTTCCTCCTTGATTTACTGTTAGGCTTATGGGGATATTTTGAACTATTTCAAACGAAACGGTAATTCCCGAAACATCAGTTAAAGTGTATTTATTTCCCTCTTGTAATGAAAGGGTATATTCTGGGCTACCATTAAAGCTAACAGTAAGATTTGATTCTTTGATATTGGTAACAATCCTGCTTTCATCTTTGCTTTTATATACCCCAATTAAAGATTTATTAATTTCCCCTTTTGATTCCTGTTTCTCAGGTAGTTTAGCACCGACTTGTGTTAGGGAAGCAATTATGCTCTCGTTTTTTGATGCAGTTGCAGAAACTAATGCCTTTGAGAGTGACGCATCACTAAGTTTTGTGATTTGTAGGATTTGTGAAACTATTTTGGAATTTCCATTTCTAATAGCTGTTAGCAAAGCATTATCTACGCCTGCTGCCCCTTTTTCAATTAGTAACTTAACGACTTCTGGAAGTTCGCCATAAACAGCATAGATTAAAGGTTCATCTGTGCTTATATCGGCACCATGATTAATCATGCTTTTAATAATTTCAACATTATTTTTGATAAGAGCCCATAGAAATGAAGAATATCCGTAAAATGAGTCCTTAATATTTGGATTGGCTCCTCTTTCAAGAAGGAGATTAACCACTTCAAGATTACCTTTATCGGTAGCAAACATTAATGCAGTGGCCCCATACGGAGTTTTGACATTTACATCGATGCCTTTATCGAGTAATTCTTTTAACGTTTTAGTGTCGTTATTCTTTGCTGCTTTCCAGAATATTTCATTCTGATCCTGCGCATAAAGGTTTGTCGTAAAAAGAAATACGAGAATTAGATTTAAGATGGTTTTTGGATTCATAAGCATTTTTTTATTAGTAATAGTGCCTTTTTTAAATATTTTTATCAAAAGTAGCTTTTTAGTAAATATAAGAATTTGATATTGTCTATTTTCTTTAAAAAGTTAATAAAGCAAAACATTTCCAAAATTTGCAGTAGGGTATTTTCATGCTTATTTGTATTATAATCAAAACGCAATAAATCAATTATAATAACTTAAAAAATATAGCCATGATTAACTACATCACTTACCGAAAAGTTAATGTGTCAAATAATGAGGTATTTATTCTAAAAGCAGTTGCTTTGAGCATGATAATAGCATTGATTTGTTTGCAATTAACCCTTTAACTCGATTGAACCCTTTGTTTTTGATGCAAAAAACCTGACCGGAGGAGTAACTGATAACAGGAAATTCTATTCAGCAAAAAATGATGTATTTTCCAAAAAAGAAGGAAATATGGTATTAAAAATTTCAACTATTCTATTTCTGTTCATCGGTGGTGCTATACCAACGAGAAACATGGCACAGACGTTTTCAAATCAAAGTTCACCTTTTGGGATAACTACGCTTTCCACAACAAGTAATACAATAAGTTTTGCAAATGAGGTTGGTGCTAAGTCAGTTCGACTAGCAGGTCCGCAGGCAATTGTATGGGATCGGGTAAAATCTCAAGGATGGAGTGAAAACGATAAAATAATAAATGATTTGTACAATAGCGGTTTTGAAATCTCAGTTGTTGTTCTTGGAGGAAACCCTGTTGCATCAGGAAATCTCGATGAATATTCAAAGTTCATAAGCGAGATGGCAGAACGATATAATGGTGACGGTATTAATGATGCTTCCGGAAGTCCTATAGTCACTTATTTTGAAATTGACAATGAACCTGATCTTTATGAGCCTAACGAAAATTCTGACTGGCACGGAAATTTAAGCGAGACAAAAGATTATGCCTTGGTGCTTAAAACTGCATACGAAGCCATTAAATCAACAAGCCCTAATGCAAAAGTTGCCATTGCGGGGGAAGCTTTTGCAGCACAAAACAGCAAGGTATATTATGATTCAATATTGACAGAACTTGATAAGCTAAAAACGAATGGAGATGATAGATATTTTGATGTATATAACTTTCACTATTACGGATTTTATTATGAATACCTTGCCAACCAGATAAGCGATGTAAAATCACTTTTATCAAAACATGGTTGTTCTAATGTCGAGATAATAGTTACTGAAACAGCAACATATTCAGGAACGTCAATGTTTGGAGGAATATCGAATAATATGCCTTATCAATCAGAAGAACAACAAGCAGAAAGCCTAGTCAAAAGATATGTTTACTCAAAAGCTAATGGAATAGATAAAATATATTGGTATATGCAACACGCCGAAAATGGGCTCTCTTCATCGAGTGGTAGCAAACTTCTTGCATATTATTCATTTAAGAAGATGACAGATATTCTTGAAGGAAGTGAATGGACTAACATTGTAAAAATCCGAGAGGATACGGTCAATAATATTTTCATCTACAAATTCACAAAGAATGGCAACCCGATTTATGCTGCATGGTGGGATTACTTTAATAGTATAGGATATAATTCAGGGGATAGTATGGTGGTAACTATCAGCGGACTTTCTTCAATTGCGGTAATGGTTATTCAGGCCGTTCCTAAATACACTTCGGGTATCAATATTACTGATTACAATGCGGCTTTTGTGAAAAATACTGAGAATGTTCAAAATAGCAGTGTAACATTTTACATCAAAGAAAAACCTGTCTTTGTAGAGGAATTAAATACAACTTCAATTGATGAAATGAAAGGTGGCAATTCGGTTAAAGTTTATCCCAATCCTTCTAACTCCACTATCAACTTGCAGCTGCCAGAAAACAATTGCCAAATAAAAATTTTTGATGTGATGGGAAATCTCGTCTTTGAAAAAACGTTACACTCTAAACAGGAAACCTTAACCTTGAACCTGCCAAAAGGCATGTATTTTTGCCAGATAATAAACGAACAAAAAATTATTTCAGTTAAAAAAATTATAATCCAATAAAAATGAAATTTTTTTTAACTACAATTTTTATCATTCTACTTTCAGCGAATCTAAGAAGCCAAAACACAAACGCAGATTCACCGTTTGGAATGGATCCTGCACAAATAGTTAAGACCGGTTATTTTCAGTCACATTTTGCTGATGCGCAAACGTTGGGTGTCAAGTGGAACAGGCCGTCTCGATTTCTTTTTTGGAGCGAAGTTCAACCTAACTTAAATACATCAACTCTCATTTTTGGCTTTTATGACACTTACTTTGGTGAAGTTCCAATTGGCATAAATATAGTTGCAAATGTTGCGCCAGCACCAAACCCGGTAACAAATTATACTCTACCAAATTCGTATCTACCGATCGATACAGTGAAGTATATAGCTTTTGTGAAAGCTGCTGTTGAACGATATGACGGAGATGGTGTAAATGATATGCCCCAATTGAGCAACCCCATTTTATATTGGCAGGTTGGTAACGAACCAAATTGCATAGTGAAACAAGATTTTGCAAAACTTCAGAAGATGACCTATAAAGCAATTAAAGAGGTTTGTCCACAATGCAAGATTCTTATAGGGGGGACTGCCCAGCCGATTCATTCGGGACAAGGATTTACTACAAACAAAGATGATTACATCACAGGATTCAGCAACACTTATAAACCTATACTGCAAGAGTTAAACGGTGGCGGATTTGATATTTTTGACTTTCATTGGTATGGAAATGCAACGGGTGACTACAAATTAATTCAACCGGTTTATGAACATCTGAAATTAATTTTAGATTCGTTTAATTTCAATAATATTCCGATTTGGATTACAGAAATGGGCTCTTACAGCGGTTTTCCTGCAAGTGAAGCAGGAACTCCGTATTCGTATCAAACTGAATTGCAACAAGCAAGTGATTACCTAAAGCGGTTCGTTTTTTCGCTATCGATAGGCGTTAAGAAAGTATTTCCCGCCTTTGGACTGATGGAAGGACTCACGAATACGGATGGATATTTTGACCATACAGGCTTTATCTATGACGGTGTTGGAAGTAATGATCTTGGGCTGGGTGAGAAAAAACTCTCATATTACACCTACAAAAAGATGGTTGAAATTTTGGAAGGAAGCAATTGGTCTAACATTGTAACTGTTCAGAATGATACTGTTAATAATGTTTTCGTCTACAAATTTACAAAGAATGGTAACCCGATTTATGTTGCATGGTGGGATTATTTTAGTAATAAAGGATATAATCCTGGTGATAGCATTAAAATAACAATTAATGGACTTTCATCAACTGCAAAAAAATCCATAACTCAAGCAATTCCTAATGATACTTCGGGGATAAGCATTACGAATTACAACACAGCTTTTAAAATTGATACTGTAAGTGTTCAAGGGAACAGCGTATCATTTTATCTTAAAGAAAGACCCCTTTTTGTGGAAGAATTAAATACAACTTCAGCTGATGAAACAAAAGGTGATAATGGGGTTAAAGTTTATCCCAATCCTTCAAACTCCACTTTCAACTTTCAGTTGCCCGAAAGCAATTGCCAAATAAAAATTTCTGATGTGATGGGAAATCTCATTTTTGAGAAAACTCTATCCTCTAAACAGGAAACCTTGAATCTGAATTTAACGGGAGGGATATATTTATATCAAATAAGAAATGAACAACAGGTAATTGGAAATGGGAAACTCATAATTCAATGACCTTTTGAATTCTAATGCTTTTTTCAATCCCCTGAAAAATATAAAATTCTTTATAGAGAATTTAAAATTGATGCCTCTAGTAAACTTGCAAATTCGTATTGCGTATGAAAACAGATCCTCTTAAATCGATGCAAAGACCTTATAATTAGAAAGAAGTATCTGTTCCATTTCCCTTTCCAATATTATAAACATGCTTTCTTACCCTCTGCGCCCAATCCCAGTGCGATAATGAAGAATCGAATTTTTGGTATGGAATAGGTTTACCAATCCTAAGACGGATTGTTTGATTTTGCTTCAAAAGCATTTCGCGGGGTAGTAGTATTAGCTCAAAGTTTAGTTTAATTCTCAACATCGTCCTGAATAAGCCAATAGAGTAGAAAAGACGTGAGTTTCGACCATAGAAATGTATGGGAACAATATCCCTTTTCTTGGAAATAGCTTTTGTCACCATGCTTTTTTGCCACTTGCAATCCTGTACCTTCCAGCTATAAACTCTCGAAACTTCGCCTGCAGGGAAGTGGGTGATTGGGGTATCGGAATCAAACACCTCTTCAAGTGCATTTATGTATTCCTTCGAGTTTTGTCCGAATGAGTTAACTGCTGCAATTACAGGTCTTAGATGTGGAATGTACATAAAAGCGTCATTCCCAATTGCTTTAAGCGTTCCGTATTTTTCTCCTATCGTATTGGTGAGAACAAGTCCGTCTATTATCCCAAAAGGATGATTTGCAACAAAAAAGCATCGTCCATTTTCAGGTAAATTCTCTTTCCCTTCAATTACTACAGTTAAATTGTAATCTTTAATTATGCTTGAAAGGAATTTTACTCCAATGCTTTCAGCATTCCTTGTTAAAATATCATTGATTTCTTCCTGTTTGGTAATTTTAATTAACAGCTTAACTACAAATTTTGGTAATTTTTTCAGAAGGCCGAAATTACTATTTTTTATAACACTTTCTAGATCTAAATACTTCATGTTTAGTTGGTTTTTAACATAGTTGGTTTTCGTTGCATTACTTATTTTTTCAAATATAATACTTCCAAAGAGATTTTATCAATAGTTGTAATTCAGTCCTGCCTCAAAATTACAACTAGGTGATTTATTAACAATTATCTATTTACCCCAAATAATGTATTATTTTTACAGGATAAATCATTTAACCAAGCCATTATTCATGAATATTTGTCGTTGGTTTTCTACTACTGCCCTATTATTTTCTGCTTCAACATGTATTGCTCAGGAAGTATATCAAGTTGAGGCAAAATCAGATACCCGTAAATTGGCCGATTCGCTTTTTAATAATGGTAGCTATCAACAAGCCACTCCTGTTTTTCAGGAGTTACGAGATAGATACCCTCAGGACACCTACTATAATTACGCTCTTGGAATTTGTATTCTAAATTCAACCCATAACGCAGAAGCTGCAATTCCATACCTTTCAAAAGCTTCTGCAGGAGAAACTCCTAGCAAAGTTTACTATTACCTTGCAGAAGCATATCGCAAAACGTACCGTTTTGATCAAGCCATAGATTATTATCGACGATTTACCATAAACGGAGGATCTAAGGATATTAAAACAAGTGAAATTGAAAGGACAGTGAATCTTTGCGAGAATGGTAATTCACTCTTAAAATACATCTATTCACCTCAAATTATTGATAAAAAAAGAGTTTCAATAAAAGATTTTTACACCTATTACTCATTGGGTTCTGTCGCAGGTTCTTTTATTAATAAACCAGATGATTTAAAAACCCCTGTAGATCAAAAACAAAACGATAACTCAATAATCTTTTACCCCAAAAATTCCAAGTCGGGTGACTATATTTATTACTCAAGTTTTGGAAAAAGCACAATTTACGGGAGGGATATCTACCGTATAAAACGATTAGAGGATGGGTATTGGAGTAAACCTGAAAATCTTGGTGAAGTAATTAATACCCCCGAGGATGAGGATTATCCATATATGTCCTCCGATGGTGTAACCTTATATTTTGCGTCAAAAGGTCATTATAGTATGGGTGGATACGATATTTACCGTAGCGTATTTGATGTAAATGCAAAAAAATGGAGCACCCCCGAAAATATTGGATTTCCGTTCACCTCCCCTTATGATGATTACCTGTATCTTACTGATGAAAATGATAGTTTGGCTTGCTTTTCAACAAACCGAAGTTGTGAAGGCGATAGCGTTGATGTTGTAATGTATAAAGTCGAAAATAACCCAATTCGAAGATCTTTCACATCTGTTGAAGAGGTTCATGGCATTGCAATGCTGAAAACCAAAAAGGATAAAGTGGTTAAAAACATTAATATTGAAAATGAACCTCAGGATAGGGAGAAACTCCCGATATTAGTCAACAAACCTAAGTCAAAAACAGCCTCATTTAATGCTGTTGAAAATGACCCAGAATATATTCGTGTGATTACAAATGGCTTCAGTAAGCAGAAAGAGACCGATTCATTAAGGATTAGGCTAGAAAAACTACGAGGAAGATTCGACTATATTACTACTGCTGAAGAGCGAAAGTCCCTTGAATCGAAAGTTGTAAAGGTTGAGAATGCTTTACTCTCAGCTCAAGGCGAAGCTGATAAGATGTTTGCCCGTGCCAGCGAAATAGAACAGGAGTACCTTACAGGGAAGAGAAAACCAGAAGGAAAAATTAATACCTCATTTACAACAGATAACCCTGATTACCTCTATCAGGCACAATTTGCTCCAACAGTATTTCGTAGCGATGAGATTAACAAACTTGCTCAGATTGAAAAATTACAAAATCAGATAAATGCTGCAAGAGAAGAGGTTGTTACCGCCAAGGCAAAGTATGATGGATGCGTTTCCTATTCATCAAAAGATTGCAAGGCATTGAATGTTGAGATGTCTAAAAAAATGAATACCTATAATGGCTTAATAGTCAAATGGGTTGAAGTGAAATATAAAATCTATTCCGATTGTGTATTGGTTGCAATAGTTAAAAGCGGGAATAACAATAGCGAGGAGGCAAAAGCAGAAATCGATAGAGCAAACTCGCATTTTAGGGCGGCATTGGCAATTAAGAACAACCTTAGCGATGAGGGAAGAACCGAAAGTCTTTACGAATCATCTCTTTTAAATGAGTTGGGGATTATAAGACTTGAGATTGCTTTTGCTAGAACATGGGGGATGAACCTTTTTGAGCAACAGGCTACTAGTAAGGCCATTAGACTTGAAAAAATAGCTTTTGGAAATCCATTAGTACCAGTGATAAATAAGACCAATAAAGAGGAGATAGACGTAAAAGTTGAAGTAAAGCAAGATATTGGGATTACTAAAGTTGAACCTACCAAAACCGATAGTGAACCAATTCTTATTAAGAAGGATGAGCCAATTACATTTCAGGTGGTAGATCAAACCCCGTATGATGCTCAAAACCCAATACCGGTTAATGAATCATACCCAACAGGGGTAATCTATAAAATTCAACTTGGTGCGTACAGCAAACCCTTGGAAATAGTCTCTTTTAAAGGAATGATTCCTGTATCTATTGAAAAGGTGAATGGTACAAAGGTTTCAAAGTATTTTGTTGGGAAATTCTTTAAACTTACGGATGCAGAAAAATCGCTTCCAATTGTTCGGTCGAAAGGCTTTAAGGATGCATTTATTGTTGCTTGGCTTAATGGTAAATTGCTTCCATTAACAAGAGCCCAAACCATGGAGAGCAATCAAACAGAAGAGGTAAGACTTAAACCTAAAAATCAAAACAACTCAGATTCAACATCAATTATAGGAAAAATCTATATTGTTCAAATAGGTAAATATTCAAATAAATTGCCCGATGATATCTACCAAACAGTAAAAGCAATGACTTCCGGGAAGGATATTGTTCGTAAATCCAATGAACAGGGACAAATGGTTTATTCTATTGGAAATTACGCTACTTTGGAAGAGGCAACCAGAATAAAAGATAATCTTATTGCCAGTGGAATATCAAGCGCCATTGTAATTTGTATTGAAATTGAAAAAAAGTAGTTATATTTGTTCATAAATCTATTGATTATGAGGTCTGAACCTGAAAATGTTCCATCAGAGAATGTTCAAGAGAAATACAAATTGATGAACGAATACTATTTGGTTCTTTTTAACGATGAAATCAATAAGTATGAGTTTGTTGTTGATTGCCTTATTGATATCTGTAGGCACGATCCAATTCAAGCCGAGCAGTGCACATTAATTGCTCATCATAAGGGCAAATGTGATATTAAAAATGGTTCTTGGCCACTTCTTGAGGAGATGAAGAGTGCGTTTGACCAAAAAGGCTTAAGTACTATTATTTGTAAGAATTAGTATAAATCATTCTGTATTATTAGTTATTTTAATAGGGGAGATAATTATATCTCCTTTTTTTTGAAATTAAAGTTCTAAAAGAGGTTTATTTTTTTGGTAAATTGAATTGATTTTATACTTTTGTGCCACTTCTTTTAAAAACAGACAGAGATTATTGATTCAAAGAAAAATCGGATAAAGAAGAAAAGTTCTTTTTAAGTTTTGAAAAATAGCATTAACAATAATTTCAGAACCCATTTGGAGAGGTGGGTGAGTGGCTGAAACCAACAGTTTGCTAAACTGTCGTACTGGGTAACTGGTACCGGGGGTTCGAATCCCCCTCTCTCCGCCATTAGATATTTCGGGGTGTAGCGCAGCCCGGTTAGCGCATCTGGTTTGGGACCAGAGGGTCGTGTGTTCGAATCACACCACCCCGACAAAATGAAGGGAACATCGCAAGGTGTTCCCTTTTTTATTGATAATATCTAGTATCAAAATTTGAATTGGATATAGCCCTGTAAATCCTTAATTTTACCCAGTTTAACTCTCTAATAAAAGCTGAAAAGTTGAATTTAGCATCTAATAAATTTAAACCTTCTGTCAAAAAACCATCCCTATTATTACTATCAGGGGCAATGTGGTTTGCTGTAGGTATAATGCTGAATATATACGCATATCATTGGCTCATTGCATATAGAAGTAATAATGCGTATTTATTTGCAAGCATTGGTTTTGTTGCTGCGTTGGTAATTCATCATTTTGGATTTCTTAAACTCGCTGATAAAAACCTTGGAAGAATATCCTATATGAAGGATAATCCCTGCGTATTTTCATTTATGTCGTGGAAAAGTTATATAATCGTATTCGTTATGATATCCATGGGAATAGCCCTTCGTCACTCCTCAATACCCAAACAGTATTTGTCTGTGTTATACATTGGTATTGGGCTAGCGTTAATCCTTTCAAGCATTCGCTATTTTAGAGTTCTCTTTCTTGAAATGCAAAAGAAAGAGAATGAATTATAGAACTGAAGGTAGAGCTTGTTTATTCCTATATGTGAATAGTTTACTACTTCCTAATTCATCATAGGAGTATAGTTCTCGAGCAAATGAAGGTGCTTTAACCCCATCATAGAAAAATTGATTTCCAACAAACACCCTTGCTTCATCCCATAAATTTTTCTGAACAAAACTATTTATAATAACAGCCCCTCCCTCAATCATTACTGAGTATATATTTCTATCATACAACTCTTTTAACAGTTGCATCTCCATACCCTTGGCAAAATCAATGGTAATTATTTCAAGGTTTGGAATGGCTGCAAATTGAGTTTTTCTAACAGATGCAGCAGCATTATTACCAATAAAAAGTAAAGTGGGAATTGAGCCATCGAATACATTCGCTTCAATAGGTAAGCGAAGTTTACGATCAATTATTACACGTGTTGGTGTGCGTCCACTCCAATCGCGAACATTTAACTTTGGATTATCCTTTTCAACAGTTTTAGTTCCAATTAGAATAGCTTGTTCCTCACTTCTCCAACGATGAACAATTGAACGAGATAGTTCATTGGTTATCCAAATTGGTGCAATTGGATCGGTGGAATTCCTTACAGCATCAATAAAACCATCGATAGTTTGAGCCCATTTTAGTATAATATAGGGACGTTTTTTAGTATGATATGTAAAAAACCTACGATTTAAATCTATGGCTTCATCTTCCAAAATGCCAACAACTACATCACATCCTGCTTTTCGGAGAATTTCAATTCCTCTCCCTGAAACTTTTGGATTCAAATCCATAGCTGCTATAACAATACGAGGAATCTGCATGGCAAGTATTGTGTCGGTACACGGAGGTGTTTTCCCAAAATGTGAGCACGGTTCTAGTGATAAATATAGCGTCGATTTGCTTAGCAAGGATTTATCCCTAACTGAATTAATTGCATTAATTTCTGCATGTGAATCGCCATGTTTGATATGATAACCTTCACCAATGATTATATTATTATGGACTATCACTGCACCAACCATTGGGTTGGGTGCAACATTTCCTTGACCATTAAGTGCAAGTTCAAGGCAGCGTGCCATATACATCCTATCAATGTTCTGGGTATCCATATTTTATTCGTATTTTTGTAATAGTAAATTATCTAAATGAAAGATGAAAAAATACTCAGCATTAAGTCTTTTCCACGAAATAGCCTTTTTGCTTAAGAATGAATTCCCATCTCAGGAAATTCAATCACTTCAAAAAATTATCTTCGAAAAAAAGTTGGGTTTACCCCTTCACAAAATTTATCTAAATCCTTCTGCTATAATAAACCTTCAAGATGCTGAGATAATTATTGACATCGTTTCACAGCTAAAATTACAAAAGCCTATCCAATATATACTCGGCGAAGCCGATTTTTTTGGATTAATCTTTACCGTAACACCTGATGTGCTAATTCCTCGCCAAGAAACAGAGGAGTTAGTTGACTGGATTATTAAATCTACTGGACAAAATTCCAACTCGATTCTTGATATAGGTACTGGAAGCGGGTGTATTGCAATTAGCCTTGCAGCAAATCTTAAAAAATCTCAGGTTACTGCAATAGATATTTCACTATCGGCGCTAGACGTAGCAAAAAAAAATGCGAGTAAGAATAGCGTACTTGTTGATTTTCATACTATAGATATTCTTGATTTTAATAATTCTATTCCAAATACTCCATTCGATATAATAGTAAGCAATCCTCCATACGTCCGTGAATCAGAAAAAGCGATTATGAAAACTAATGTACTTGATCATGAACCTAGTGCTGCATTGTTTGTTGACGATAATAATCCACTTGTCTTTTATAGCACTATTGCAAAAAGAGTGAATGAATTACTTAAACCCGGAGGGGTGATCTATTGCGAAATAAATGAGGCTTTTGGTAAAGAATTATTTCAACTATTCAGCCAAAATGGGTTTAAAAAAGTTGAGATTCGAAAAGATTTGAATGGAAAGGATCGTATGCTAAAAGCAAGCACGAAATGATACAGAGTAAAGCATTAACATTCGAGAAGGCCACCCAAAGAGCACAGTTTCTATGCGCTCGACAGGAAAGATGTTCATACGATATTATGGTTAAATTGCGACAATGGCAGATTCAACCCCATGATATTGAAAAAATCATTGCAAATCTTTCCGAAAATAATTTCATTAACGATAAGCGTTATGCCAGTATGTTTGCTTGCGATAAAAGCAAGTTCAATAAATGGGGTCCAATAAAGATTGCTCAAGCGTTAAGGGCAAAACGTATTTCAGAAATTGTTATTAAAGAATCACTAGCAGGTTTAGAATCGAAGGAGGATGAGAATACATTAATCGATATTTTAAATAAGAAAGCTAGTAGCATTAAATCAAAATCACCCTCGGATTTAAAAGCAAAACTAATACGATTCGGGGTTTCAAGAGGGTTTGAATATGGACGAATTATTGAGATTATAAATAAGCATTATTAATAAATCTTGTTTTGCAAGAAAACCTAAGTCCTAACTAAAATACTGTTATCAAAACAAAACTTGATATGAAAAACGAAAAATTGATATTAGTTGCTGATGACTCACGTACTTCAAGACTTTTTATTTGTTCTTTTTTGGAAAGTGCTGGTTACAAAACCATTCAAGTAGAAAATGGGCTTGAGGCTATTGAAAAATCAATAGAACAAAAACCAATCTGTATTTTCCTTGATCTTCTGATGCCAGGAATGGATGGGTTTGAGGTGCTTAAGAAGTTAAAAGAGCTAAAATCTGATATTCCTATCATTGTTCTTTCTGCGGATATTCAAGAAGTGGTTAAGAACGAATGTTATGAATATGGTGCAAAAGCTTTTTTAAGTAAACCATTTAAGAAAGAAGACCTTATTGACACTCTTTTAAGGGTTGTAAAATAGGCTTATATGAAACTATCAGAAGATCAGGTTGATTATCTCAAAGAGATAATAAATATAGGTATTGGAAGAAGTGCTAACGCCCTAAATAAAATAGTAAAGAACAGGGTGACGCTTAAAGTTCCTATTCTACAAATAATAACTTTTCAAGAATTTAATAGTAGGCTTGAAAGTTCAACTGGTAATCTTCTTTCAATTGTTTCGATGGATTTTAAAGGAGATCTTTCTGGCAAAGTAGAATTAGTATTTCCATCTCCAAGTGCTGTGAAAATAGTAGATATTCTTACCGATAAGGCATACAATGATCTAGAAATGGATCAGCTTCGCTCTAGTACATTGAATGAGGTAGGTAATATTGTTTTAAATTCCTTGATCGGCACTCTTGGAAATCTTTTAAAAACCAGATTTAGATTCTCAATTCCTAGGTTTAAAGAGTGCGCTATAAATGAAGTAACTAGAGCCAACTGCTCTTCAGATTATTTTATTTATGCCGAAACTCATTTTTCTGTTAATGATATCAACATTGATGGTCGTTTTACTTTATTCCTCGAACCTCAATCACATGAACACTTCATTGAACTTCTCAACAAATCAATGAATTTTTAGTTTTTATGGATTCAAATAAATTGGAGTACTCTCTTTTTGACTATATCTCTGTTGGTGTTTGTATTATCAATAGAGATTATAGGGTTCAATTCTGGAATGAGTATATGGAAGCATATACTGGTTACAGTAGTAGTGAAATTATTAATAAACCTCTTAACGAGTTCTTTCCTGCATTTGAAAATGAGAAATATCGTGATCTGGTTGAAAATGTTTTTATTGGATGGCCTCCAGTAATACTTTCTTCAAGGCTACATTCTCCCTTTTTCACTTTTAAAGAACAAGAAAATAAAGACAGGTTTCAAGATTTAACCATTGTCCCTATTCTAGTTCCTAATAGTGAAAGTTATAATGCTATCATTACTGTTACGGATGTAACAGATATCACTAAAAAACTTGAAGAACAGAATACACTGTATCGCCAAGCGCAAGAAGAAATACGGATTAGAAAACAAATTCAGAAAAAACTAAGAGAATCAGAGAAGAACCTCAAAGAGTTAGTATTAACTAAGGATAAATTTTTCTCAATCATTGCGCATGATTTAATAAACCCATTTAATGCGCTATTGGGTTTAAGTAATATTTTAATTTCTGGTTGTGAAGAAAAGGACTATGAAAAGGTAGAAGAGTGTAGTAATCTCATCAACATATCTACTGAAAGTGTATATGCACTACTAATCAATCTGCTTGACTGGTCAAGACTTCAGTTAGGAAAATTTCAACTTAACCCGGAGCAATTTAAAGTAGAAGAATCTATTGATAACATTATATCACAACTGATTAGTTCGGCTGACGGTAAGGAGATAACAATAATTAAGTACGTCCAACCATCATTAACAATTTTTGCAGACAGGAATATGTTTAGCACAGTAATCAGGAATCTGCTTTCGAACGCTATTAAATTTTCATTTAGGAAAGGCAAGATAGAGATTAACGCCTCAATAGTTAATAAAGATATGATAGTCGCCATTTCTGATACTGGCATAGGTATGACTCAGGATGATATTAAGCATCTATTCAAAATTGACTCTAATGCTTCATCTCCAGGAACTGAAAAGGAAAGAGGAACTGGGCTTGGATTAATTCTATGCAAAGAATTTATAGATCAGCATAAAGGTAAGATTTGGGTTGAAAGCGAAATTGGTAAAGGTTCTACTTTTTGCTTTAGCCTACCAATCCACGAACATCTTTAGTTTCTTTAACTCGCATGATTCGCAGTTTAGTTTCATTTTTTCTAGTATATTTGCACTGTTTTTTGTTTGAGAAAAATGGAGTGAATTATATCAAATATTATTAGAATAATATAAAACACATTTCATTCAATCAGATTATTATATATATAAATCATTATAATATGGTTGTAAACGCTACAATTTGGATTGGTTTCATAATTTTTGTATTATTGATGCTGGCCTTGGATCTTTTTGTATTCAATCGCAAACCACACGAAATTAAAATAAAAGAAGCCCTTTTATGGAGCGGTTTCTGGATCGCTCTAGCTTTACTTTTCAACTATGGTGTTTTCATCTGGTTTGGAAAAGAGAAAGCAATAGAGTTTCTTACAGCATACATAGTAGAAGAATCGCTGAGCATTGATAATTTGTTTGTTTTTATATTGATCCTCAGATTTTTTGATATAAAACCACAGCATCAGCATAGAATTCTTTTCTGGGGAATAATTGGTGCGATTATTTTAAGGGCTATTTTCATTATTGCTGGAATTGCTCTGATTGGTATGTTCCATTGGATTATTTACATATTTGGTGTTTTTCTAATTTTTACTGGAGCAAAAATACCTTTTGAAAAGGATAAGAAGTTAGAACCCGATAAGAACATAATGGTGCGGCTTTTTAAAAAATTTATGCCGGTAAGTAATAATACTGAAAAAGGAAAGTTATTCATTAGAGCAAATTATAAAACCTATGCAACTCCTCTCTTTATTGCTCTTATAATGATTGAATTTTCTGATCTAATATTTGCGGTTGATTCAATCCCTGCAGTGCTTGCGATATCAAATGATCCTTTTATAGTTTATACATCTAATGTTTTTGCAATATTAGGTCTTCGCTCACTATACTTTGCCCTTGCAGTAATGGTCGGTTATTTCCGCTATCTAAAATTTGGTCTATCGGCAATTCTTATCTTTGTAGGTACTAAAATGTGCATATCTGGTTACTATAAAATCCCAACAGTTCCATCTCTTCTGGTCATTATTTCGCTAATTTTGATAGCAGTCCTAGCATCACTTGTGATAAAAGAGGAAAATTCTAATGAAAATAGTTTAGGCTGAAATAGCCTAAAGAGGCTGTGAAAATGTGGGTGAAAACTGATTTAGATATTAAGGCATTTAATTACCAGAATACTGTTATTAACCCTTTTTTAGGAATTGCCCTGTAAATAATCTTTGCATCTTTTTTCGGCATTCGAATCTTGATATATAAACGATACTCAGGAATCTCAAAAGCAGTAATTCGCCTTAATGCTTCCAAAGTATTTTTTATCCTATCAGTCAAATCAAATAATACTTGGCTATAAACATCTTTAAACTTGTCATTCTCCTCCTGGTAAACGAATAGCCTAATCCCATTATTCAACTCTAAGATATAATTTACAGGTTCAAAACCAGATGTATCTGGTATTTCATTGGGTTTGTATTCAGAAGTATCCTTTGGTGCCATTTTTACCATTAAAGGGATTTTCTTGATAGTTGCTGTATCTTTAACAATGTTCAAAGGTGATGATAGCATTGATGAAACTGCATAGGAGTTTGCTTTATTAAATGCCTTGCAAATTCGTTGAAAACTTATTTTTGTTTTATGAACCACCACTCCGTTTATTTCCAAAAAAGCTAAACTATCCTTAAAATTAAGAGTTAACCCTATGGAATCGGATTCAGCCATAGCTACTCTTGATTGAATGTAAGCTTTCTCCTTTTGAATTTCCACAAATGATGAGTCAGTAAAGAATCTTTCATCAATCGTGGTCTTTTCAATTTGTTTAAAACTATAGTTATTATTGATTTCGGAAATTTTTTTGGATGTGCTAATCAATGACATTACTGTGTAGTAAAGCATAGATGCAATAACTATAAAACTCAAGCCGAATAGGATGATTTTTTTTACAGCGGAAGTTCTTTTCCTGTTTTTTTCCATACTTTCCTACCAGTATCAGTATATATAAACCTTAGAACCAAAATCAAGTGTTTTATAAATAACAGCCAAATCATCATCATTCAAACGAATACATCCATGGGTAACAGGCATTCCTAGGAATCTTTTATAAATGGTTCCATGTATCATATAACCATTTCCGATATCAAGTGCATAATCACCCAGAACGCCATACTCAAACCTTGAATCATCATTCGCAGAGGGAATTGGTAAACCTTCTTCAACAAAAGCCCAGTCTGGTTTTTTCCAAACAGGGTCAATCATTTTACTATTGATTCTAAATTTACCCCTAGGCGTTTTAAATATCCATTTTTGGGATCCTTCGGTTAATAGTAATATATAACTTCCTGAACTGCAGAATCCCTCACGAACCATCTTTTTGTTTTTATAAAGGTAAAATCGATTATTTGTTGTACTAATAACAATATATGGTTGATTTGGTGTGAAAGCATTTAGTTTATTCGACACTTTTAAAAGTTCCTTCTCTATTAAACTGATTTGCTTCTTATAGGAGGCTTCGCTTTTAAATTCTTTATCGTTGAGTTCAATGCGATTTCTACCTTTACCCAATTCTTGTATTCCGGGAACAACATATAGAACAAATAATATCATTAAGGGTACTATAAAAACAGCAAGAATAATAATTAAAAAAACTCTAATAACTCTTTTAAATCTACTTCTTTGCTTCTTATCAACACCTTCCTCGAGCCCCACAGAAATAACCTCTTCGATTTTTTCTTCAGGTATTAACTCCAAATTACTACACTTATCTTCCATTTCGTTAAATTATCGGGTAAGAATCTGTTGAAGGCTTTTAATCGAGCCAACAATTGTAACAGGTGTTCCTACATTTGCAATCCTGTAAATAACCTCCATCTCTGAATCCTCCAAAGCTATACACCCTTCAGTCCAATCAACCCCTTTTCCTCCGCTTCCATGTATTTCAATTCCGCCACCTATCTTAGCTGTTTTAGGTATTATCCCCCTTGATTTTTCAAGATTGAAACGCTGCTTATCTTCATCGTTCGGGTAATTAATTAAGAGAGCATTATTATACTTTGTACCCGAAAATTTGTTGATTATCTTGTACATCCCTTCTGGAGTTGCTTTGTCTCCCATCTTCTTCTTATCTCCAATCCAATTCCTACCAAGTTCTACGTCAAACTCATACTTTTTGGTTCCTTTATGGTAAACAAAGCACTTTCTTGACAATTTATCAACGATTATAGCATAATCTTGGTTTTTCTTTGATTCTTTAATCGCCGATTCTGCCCATTTTTTCCATCGCGGGTAGGATTTCAGATATTGTTCAAGGTCCGAGTAAGCTTCCTCATAGGCAGATGACAGCAAATCTTCGGCATTATTTAACTTTTTGTTAGCCAACAAAAATTGTCCCTTTTCAAAATCAATCTCCCCCTCTTTTAATTGAAACCTTCCTTTTGATATAGAATTTCTAACATCTGTAGGTAAAGGGTAACGATTAAAGTAAGAGTTTATATCTTCAACGAGTTTATTTAAAACCTCTATTTTATCTTTGAGTTTTACTTTATATGAGTTCAAGCTTAACGTTGATGTTTCACCAGCCCGTTCTGACTTCTTAATTGCAAGTTTGGCAAAACTTGAAACTTTATTGTAATTTCTAAAGTAAATAAATTTGGCATTTTCTTTTTGCCAATTTACCATAGCAGAATCATAATTTGCTTTTGCCTCTCTATATATATCGTTTGAATAAGTATCTGCTCTATTTTTGAAGGCCTTTGATAAGGCTACTCTGGCTTTTTTAACTTCCTTTATTGGGGGGTGGGGAAATTTTATAATAAGTAAATAAACGATTAACGTAATAAAACCAACTACAGCAAATAAAACCAATAGTTTAACATAAATTGTTCTCATCTCAATCTAGATTCGCTTCTTTACAAAAATCCCCGAGCATTACCCGGGGATTTGTATATTACACAAGTAATTAATTACTTATTATCTTCTACCTTTAACTTTAGCAATAGCATCTTTTAATTCGGTATTGATGCCAGTAGCTCTTTCTTTAGCAGCTTTAATTTTGTTTAAAGCATCCATGTAAGCACCTTTATCATAGATACCTTGAGCTTCAACAACAGAAGCGTCAATAGTAGCCATCTCGGTTTTAATTTGCTCTAGAACAGCAGCACCTTCTTTACCTCTAGGAGCTTTTTTGAAAAGTTTAGCGTTTTCTTCAATGATAGCTTTGATGTCAGTCATTGTAGTTTCAACTTCTTTCTTAACTTCTTCTTTCTTGGTAGCTGTATTTGCTACAAGTTGTTTAGTTTGGACTAATAAAGCCTCAAGTTTAATTTTAGCAGGACCAAATTTCTTGAAAAGTTTTGATTTTTGAACTTCAACATCAGCATTAATAGTTTTCATTGAATCTTGAACTGCTGCAAATTCAGTTGGTAAATAAATACCAGCCTCAACTTTTGCTGCACTGTCAATAGCTGCGTTTACAGCATTAATTTGTTCTTGTGGAACTTTTCCACAACTTGAAAGGAAAGCAACCATTACAATAGCTGCTAATCCCATTAAAACTTTGTTCTTCATTTTCTAATTTTTTAATACTTAGGTTTGTTTTCTACTATGGATTGAATTTTAAAATCTCTTTTGAGATAAACACGGCGCAAATGTATAAATATTAAAAGAAATAACAATAACTTTTTTTAGTATAATTTATACATTGTGCTAAAAAAACTAGGCTAGAAGCCCTGTAATAATCTCTGCATTCCAGTTAATTACGGATTTATAGGAAGGTTTAAAAAAAATGCTTTTTCAAAAATTGATTAATGATTAGCTATTATTTTCAAGCCAATACAGTGATAAATATCTACAAATTGTAGAAATAGCACCGCTTTGTGACGAAAAATATTGATTTTAAAAATACCATAGAGATTCACAAAACTCTTTGGAGATATTTAAAACTACTTTTTAACGTCTTCACTAACTTTCATAACACCCATAAGCTGTTGAACAGTTTTTTGCATTCCATCTGTTGAACCATCCAAGAAAATAACATTCCCTTTTCCTGTTTCGGCAAAGTGCTTAATAGCCTCTGTCCACATGGAGAAAAGTAAAAATGATGAGTCAAGGTTTGCATCACTCATTTCTTTTGCAGCATTCGCCATACCTTTAGCCATTTCTTCACGGAATAATGCGATACCTTGACCTCTCATGGTAGCAGCATCACGCTCGGCAGAAGCAGAGATTTTGATAGCATTTCCTTCAGCTTCAGCTGCTTTGGTTTTTGTTATAAGCAGTGCTTGACCTTCATTTTCGGCTGCGGCTTTAAGATTGTTTGATGCTACAACCTTTGCCATTGAAGTTAAAATTTCCTTATCGAAGGTTATATCATTCAGCTGCAAATCGATTAGATGATAACCCCATTGCTCAAGAGTTTGATCAAGGTGTTTTTTCACTTCAAGAACTATTTCTGTACGAAGACCTAGAATTTCTGCTTGTTTTTTTGTTGCAACATAGCTACGAATAGTTCCCTCAATAGTTCTTATAAGTGCTTGCATTAAGTTTCTTTCATCGATAAACTTAAACGCAACGTTTTTGATGGTTTCTTCGGTTTGGTTAATAACGCTATATAGAACCATCGCTTTAAAGTACACATTAGCTTGATCTTGTGTTACAGCTTGAAATTCGAGTTCCACTGAGCGGTTCTGAATTGAAATTCTTCTGTAAATAACCTCAATTAGGGGAATTTTAAAGTTCAACCCTGGGGTCAATATGCGGCGATATTTGCCAAATACTGTAACTACAGCAACATAACCCTGTTTAACTGTTACAAATCCTGATAGCAGTAAAATTACGCCAGCTGCGATAAAAATAAATGGTGTGTACATAATTGAAGTAGTTTATTGGTTTATTAAGTTATAAAAGTAAGAAAAAAATAGGGATATAAGATATGTAATCTACTTATATCTTTTTCTTACACACTCCAATTTATAGTATACACGTTAACTGATGAGACTGATGAATAGCATTATATTTAATATCGTAACAACAATTCCTATAGAATAAATAAGTATGCGCATAAAATGAGTATTCTTATATTTTCCCATCACCTTTTCTGAAGATGTAAGTTTTACTTGTAAAAATATTGTTATAGGTAGTTGTATGCTTAATACCATCTGGGATATTATTAGCCCATTAAAAGGATTTGATATAAATAGAATGATTAGAAATGCGACTATAAGCGATATTGCAACACCTAGTCTTGAATGGTTATCCTTAATATCATAAGGTTCTTTAAATATTCCGGCAAATATTGTTCCTGCTGCCATTCCAGAAGTAATTGTTGAGGCAACCCCAGCGAATAGGAGTGCGACTGCAAATACAACAACAGCATTTGATCCTAATAAAGGGAATAATAATTGATTGGCTTGCTGAAGTTCGGTAACATGAACCTGATTTTTGTGAAATGTTGCAGCAGCAAGAAGAATCATTGCGCTATTTATAGCCCAACCAACTAACATTGAGAAAAGAGTATCAAAAAATTCGAATTTGAGTTGTTTTTTAATAACCTTATCATCGTAAAGATTCCATTGCCTACTCTGTATTATCTCTGAGTGGAGGAAAAGATTATGGGGCATAACAACAGCACCAAGTACGCTCATAATAACAATCATTGAGCCTTCGGGGAAGGAAGGGGTGACCCATGATTGAATGGCATGATTCCAATCTATGTTAACTAAAGAAAGTTCGTAAACAAATGACAAACCTATGATAGAAACAAAAGCAATTATCCACTTTTCTATCATTTTATATGAATTTGTGAAAAGCATAACGACAACAAAAATCAAAACTAGTAACGCTCCTGCTCTTATTGGTATACCAAAGAGCATATTAAGAGCAATAGCCCCTCCTAGAATTTCAGCAAGCGAAGTAGATATTGAGGCCAACATAGCCGTTCCAAGCAAAGTTCTTGCATACTTAGGCTGTAAATAGGTACTTGTAGCCTCGGAAAGGCATAGTCCCGTTGCAATTCCAAGATGTGCTACGTTATGCTGAAGTATAATCAGCATAAAAGTTGATAGGGTAACCATCCATAATAGTGTATACCCATAATCAGCCCCAGCTGCAAGATTTGACGCCCAATTGC
Source organism: Bacteroidales bacterium (assembly GCA_013141385.1). Lineage (NCBI taxonomy): Bacteria > Pseudomonadati > Bacteroidota > Bacteroidia > Bacteroidales > Bacteroidales bacterium. Next base: position 346,053 of record JABFRB010000002.1, read on the forward strand.
CAGGATCAATAAAACCAACGGTAACCAGCAAACCCGGTCCTATATATTTAAAAATATCCTCAGCACCAAGCCGAGGTTTGTGACCAACAGGGTCAATTTTAGATAAGAACTTGAACATATATAATATTATGGTATCAATTCAAATCACAATAAAGTACATCTATATTATTTTCAATAGTACGGTAAATTATTAACCGATATTTTTAAGTTACTGATTTGGTGTAATTTGGTGCTTTTAAGTTTTAGTGGCTAAAAAATATAAAAAGCCACTAAATTACCAAGTCACAAAAATCCACCAAAAAGATAACCGAACCATTGAATTGTAAAATGTTCATTTTAATGATAGCTTCAGTGTATTAATAAATCTTTTCGCAAATTGTTGAAAAATGATTTTGTAAAGTTTTATCCTAAACAAAGCAAAGGCTAATAGATAAAAGACTTTAATTCACAAATTTATATCTTTACATTTATACCTCAAAGATTTTAATCTCTTTAGGTTAATTCCTCGAAGCTCTGCTTCGATAGAATAAATGGCTTCCAAATAATACCTCGACAGCTCTGCTGCGAGGTAGTTTATTTTCTTTCAAGTAAAACATTTGATTAGCACTATTTGTTGGTCAATGAAAATCATTTATTATTGTTTCTTCAAATACAATAGTACGGTAAATTATTAACCGATATTTTTAGGTTACTGATTTGGTGCAATTTGGTGCTTTTGAGTTTTGGTGACTAAAAAATATAAAAAGCCACTAAATCACCAAGTCACAAAAATCCACCAAAAAGATTACCAGATCATTGATATAATAATTATTTGTCAATTCAAACATTAATAATGTTTTATGGATACTATTCTGCGTGATAATTTCATTAGTCTATGGGCTAAATATTTCGGTAATGCTGATTTACCGATAACCTTTTATTTTTCAAACGAAAATGGAGGTGCTGAGCAAGTGACCCCACCAAAGGGTTGGAGTTGTTTAATATGCGAACTAGCCAAAGTGAGAAATGGGCAATCGTTGGCCTATAATGCTGATTCTGTTATTTGTGGTGGTGCAAAACGCTATACTGGCTATAATATAGAGGTAGCTCCAACATTTCGTTATTTTCTTTCTTGTGGAATTGAAGGAAAAGTCAGAGGGGAGCGGTATAAAATATCACCCGAAGTTGTTGATGAAACTCAAAAGAACCTAGTTCCTCTTCCAGTACAAGGGAAAAATCTTGTATTTAAACGATGGGATAAATTAAGCGAGACTGACGAACCGGATGTTGTCGTTTTCTTTGCTCAACCCGAAATACTTTCAGGGCTCTTTACACTTGCCAATTACGATCAGGTTGATCCACAAGGGGTACTAACTCATTTTAGCGCAGGTTGTGGTTCAATTATTCACTATCCTTACCTTGAAAAGGATAAAGAAGATCCTAAATGTTTTCTTGGTATGTTCGATCCATCAGCCAGACCCTGTGTTCCTGTTAATACGCTTTCATTTGCTATTCCATTTAAAAAATTCGTTAGAATTGTTGGCTATATGGAGGAATCTTTCCTAATTACACCAACGTGGGATAAGGTAAAACAAAGATTTGTAAAGTAGGTTTTTAATAAAGTTTGCTATTCCAAGTGTAATATACAATATATATAATTATTTAATTTTCATTTAGTTATCACAATTCCATATATTACCTTTATCATAATTGTAAAAAACTTTGTGCTCTAATATATCGTATACGAATTGGGGCTAGGTAATTTTGGTAAAAAAAATATCAGAATAATAAATTTTTGATATAAAAAATAATATCTTGTTCGCTGATCTTTACTGATATATGAGATTTTGTAAAACATTTCGTTTTATTGTTTGTATTGCTTCAATCTCTCTATCCCTGAGTTGTTTTGCCCAGGAGCTGGGTAGGTATCCTATTCATAATTTTAATCACAGAGATTACAAAGGACATTTGCAAAATTGGGCCGTTGTTCAAGATTTGCGTGGTCTCATTTATGTTGCCAATAACGATGGGGTTTTAGAATACGATGGCAGCAATTGGCGGCAAATCTCTATTAATGATGCAACTACTCGATGCCTTGATATTGACAGTGAAGGCCGTATTTGGGTTGGGGGTCAGGATGAATTTGGTTATCTGGCAGCAGATTCAGCAGGATCAATGAGATATTATTCCCTAGCTAGCAGACTTCCATCAAATTGTTCATCAATTGGACTTGTAAGGCAAGTTTTTGCTACAAAAGAAGGTGTATTTTTTAGTTCAAATCAGCATTTGATTCAAATTAAGGAGAGAAATATTAGAGTCTGGAAACCAAAGACCTACTTTCATAGAGCTTATTTTGTTTCGGGAAAACTTTTTGTAAATCAACCCGATTACGGTTTAACGTATTTACAAAACGATTCCTTGAAACTTGCGCCCCAAGCTCATGAAATCTCAAAAGAGTTGATTTACTTGTTACTTCCCTATAACAATGATAAACTTCTTGTTGGTACACAATTAAATGGTTTCTATACTTATAATATTAATGCTTTTAGAGCCGATACAATAATTCATAAGGACTCTATCCTCTGTAAATTTAAAACATCCGATGATTCGTTTTTTAAAGAAAACTTGGTTTATAACGGTATAAGTCTCCCTAACAATAATTTTGCAGTAAGTACATCAAGAAAAGGTGTTGTGCTGATAAACAAGAATGGCGAAATCCTCCGAAAAATAAATCAATCATCAAATCTACAAGATGAAGCGGTTTGGGGTCTGTTTTTAGACAATCAAGAAAACCTTTGGATGGCACTTAACAACGGGATATCTTATACTTCAATTAACTCACAGTTAACAAATTGGAATGATAATTCGGGACTAAGGGGCACTTTACTATCGATTACTCGATATCAAGGAACGATATACTTATCAACTAATATTGGCATATTTAGATTAGCCAATAACGAATTTCAGGAGGTACAAGGAGTTGCCAAATTCTCTTTTTGCTTATTAAATGCTACTTCAAGTGATAATAAAACATCATTACTTGCAGGAACTGCCGATGGTATTTACCAAATAGAAGGGAATGCCGCTATTAAAGTTGAGAATGGAAAATATGGTACCTACAAATTATTCCAATCAAAAGTATTTCCAAACATTATATATGCTGGCTTAATTAATGGAATTGGTGTTTTAAAATGTGTAAAAGGGAAATGGATGTTTCTGGGGCGATTAGAAGATACTAGAAGTCAAGTTTATTCATTAATCGAAGATCAAAATGGCTTTTTATGGTATACTGAACGCTATAAAGGAATTCATAAGATAAATGTTGTTAATCCCTACCAACTTATTTCTGAACATCTGAAGTTCTATAATCAACTTCCATTCTCACCTAAATACGATGTAATAAACTTATCATTAATCGATAAGTCTTTAAAAGTTTCCACAGAAAAGGGGCTTTGCCAGTTTGATTATATAAATGATCGTTTTCTGCCAGACTCAAGCCTTGGAGTAGAATTCACTGAAGGGAAGACGGGAATAAAAATTCTTAATCAGGATACAAAAGGTAATTTATGGTTTGAGGTATATAAGAATAATCCAAATAGATGGATAGAACGAGCTGTAAAATATCCGGATAATACCTATCGTAGAGTACCTGCACAGTTTAGGACAATTCCCGATATGGTTTTTAATAATGTTTTTAATGAGGAGGGTGACATAAACTGGATAGCGTCATCGGATGGACTTTATAGATTTGATGGCAATATTAGGGTGAACAGCCAATCTATAACTAAGGTGCTAATCAGGCGAATTGTTGCAAATCAATCTAAACTTATATTTAATGGAGCGGTACCTTCGTCTAACAATAGTTCAATATACAGAAGTACCAATTTTTCTCAAACCAATAACACTATTCAAAAATTTCATAGCAATGAGAATTCAGTAATATTCTATTTCTCATCACCCTTTTTTGGGCAAAACCAAAGCATGAAATACAGTTACATTCTTGAGGGTTATGATAAGCAGTGGAGCGAATGGTCTACAGATCAAAAGAAAGAATACACAAACCTCCCATTTGGTAATTTTAAGTTTATTGTTAAAGCTCGTAATATTTTTGACTCCGAAAGTCCAGTTGCATCCTACTCATTTTCCATTAAACGCCCTTGGTATAAAACGGCTTTTTCGTATACACTTCTTCTAATTACTTTAATCAGCTTTATTTGGCTTTATGTAACAGTTAAAACCAAACTGTTAAAGAGGTCAAATATCAGATTACAGGCTCTTGTGGTAGATAGAACAAAGGAAATTTTGGAGTACCATAATGAAATTGTAGAAAAGAATGAGGAGCTGATGCAGCAAAAGGAAGAAATGCAAGTTCAACGCGATGAACTTCATGAACAAAACCGACAAATAACGGCAAGTCTGGAATATGCCAAAACTATTCAGCAAGCTATTCTTCCCGATTTAAGTATTTTGAAAGATAGAATTGAGCATTTTATTATTTATAAACCCAAGGATGTTGTATCAGGAGATTTTTACTGGATATCAAGGATTACCTCCAAAACAAAACAATCGGAGAAAATAATAGTTGCAGTTGTAGATTGCACAGGACATGGGGTTCCTGGAGCATTCATGTCCATGATTGGTAGTCGTATTTTAAGTGAAATTGTTAACGAACGAAAGATTCATAGCCCTGCAGAAATTCTAACCGAACTTAACATCTCTGTAAATCAAGCATTGAGACAAGATGTTAGCGATAGTTTTGACGGAATGGATGCCTGTTTATGCCTAATTGAACCTAAACTTTCAAATCAGTACATAATAACTTTTGCAGGTGCTAACCGCATGCTTTACTACTACCAAAAAGGTACTCATAATATTCAAACCCTTAAAGGGAATCGAAAAACAATAGGAGGCATAATGCCCGAAGTTGATCCAGAATTTGTAAATAATCGAATTTACCTGAGCCCAGATGATATTATCTTTTTAAACTCCGATGGGATTGTCGATCAAAACAATGAAAGCAGGAAAAAATATAAAGCAAGTCGTTTTCATGCATCAATACTAGCTCATGTAGACAAACCTATGTATGAAATGGGAGTAGAAATCAATAAGATGTTTGAAGGATTTAAAGGAAATACTTCTCAGCGTGACGATATAACTGTCCTTGGCCTCCGATTGCTTGAAGATCGTGACTAATCAACGATAGTCTATACACTCTCTTACACTTTCTTCCTAACTCCGCCAAATAATCGCTAAATGTGATATGTTTATCGCATTATATGATATTTATACTAAAACAGCATTCCCTTGTACATCCTTTTCCTCCAGAAAATAAACCCAAATACAGTTCTCAATTAGCCCTCCTTTTCCAATCAAACAAATCACTAAAATCTGTTAAAGCCCCCTATATATTTGTGCCAAATGGCATAGGGGAAAAGCTCTTTGACATATTTCATAGATTTGTTGATTCTTTTTTCAAGGTGGGGTAAGGGAGGTAAATTGGTTGGGAGGTTATTTAAATCAACCATTTGCATAAAACACACACCCGTTTAATAGAACACAACCATATTCAAACATTTTTGATATATTTATGTATAAGAGGATAAAATGTAAAACGGTTGTAAGCTACCTTTAGACGCTTCACCATATACAATAGATAAATATAAAACAGATGAGAAAACTTACCATACTCCTTATCCTTATTTATGCCACCTCGGTAGGGCAAGTATCAAAGCAGCCTGTAGATAGTTCAAAAAAAACCGAAATAAACAGGACGCAGGGCAACAATAATACTACTACCGTAATACAAGGCGATAACAATATAGTAGGCGACAACAATAACACTCAAGTTACACTGGATAATAAAAAAGACAACACAGTGTCAACCCCAAAATCAGGCGGATTCCGTGAATGGATATCCAAAACCAACAACCTGCTTGGTTTACTTGTTTCCATAGCCACATTAATTGTGATGCTTTGGGGAGGAATAAAATTCCTAAAGAAAAAACCTAAAGGACAAGAGGCTGGGCCGTCTTCTGGTAATTTAATCAAACATGGAATAAGCGGGACACACGGGAATAATAATACTATTACCATAATACAAGGCGAAGACGGCATTAAAAAATACAACTTGCACAATGAAAAGGATGCCCAAAAATTTCTCGAATACATAAGAAGCCTACCTAACCTGAACGACAAAATAAAGCAGCTTTTGAAATACGATAAAGCAACGCTTGATATAGTCACCAAAATTTATGATAAAATTACCGATGAGGGTGTTTTTAGCTCCGATAAATTTTTTGAAAGGTATGAGAAGATAATTATAGAAAACGATAAATTAAAGGTAGTGCTCGAAGAGTTTAAAAAACGAACCACCGATGCCGATTTTACCAAAGCATTGGAGGAGGCCAACAAGAAATTGGAGGAGTACGATAACGATGGCTACCAAAAAGTATTAGGGGATTATAGAACGAAGAAAGAAGATAAAATTAGGGAAGAATTAAAAGAAGTTGCGCAGGCTTCCTACCTACAAGCTCAAAATAGTCACAATAACTACAATAATTTAGTAGCCCTATCCCAAATTAGCAAGGCATTAGAGTATGATAGCGAGAATATCGATTACCTATTCTTAAAGGCACAAATCTATTCTGATATAGCAAATTATGACGAGAGCCTTGCTCTTTATCTTAATTTAATTACATACAATACGAATGATACTTTAAAATCTAGTGCATATAATAACATTGGTGCGGTATATGATGAGAAGGGTGATTACGACCAAGCCCTGGAGTACTACCGCAAAGGGTTGGCTATTGAGGAAAAAGTACTCGGTACAGACCACCCCAACATAGCCAATACGTATAGCAACATTGGCTTGGTATATCATGAGAAAGATGATTATGATCAAGCCTTGGAGTACTACCGCAAAGGGTTGGCTATTAATGAAAAAGTACTCGGAAAAGATCATCCCAGCACGGCCACCTCGTATAATAGCATTGGTGTAGTGTATGATGATAAAGGTGATTATGACCAAGCAATGGAGTATTACCGCAAAGGGTTGGCTATTGAGGAAAAAGTACTCGGAAAAGACCACCCCAGTACAGCCACCTCATTCAGTAACATTGGCTTGGTGTATTGTAATAAAGGCGAATACGACCAAGCCTTGGAGTACTTCCGCAAAGGGTTGGCTATTCAAGAACAAGTACTCGGGAAGGATCACCCCTGCACAGCCATCTTGTATTGTAACATTGGCTCGGTGTATTATGATAAGGGTGAATACGACCAAGCCATGGAGTACTTCCGCAAAGGGTTAGCTATTAATGAAAAAGTACTCGGAAAAGATCACCCCAGTACAGCCATTTTGTATTGTAACATTGGCTCGGTATTTTGTGATAAGGGTGAATATGACCAAGCCATAGAGTACTACCGCAAGGGGTTAACTATTCAAGAAAAAGCACTCGGGAAAGAGCACCCCAACACCGCCACTTCTTATAATAATATTGGCTTAGTTTATAAGGAAAAGGGCGATTATACTAAAGCATTGGAATACCATAGAAAAGCATTGGCTATTTATGAAAAAGTACTCGGGAAAGGCCACCCCAGTACGGCTACTTCATATAAAAACTTTGGCTTGGTTTATAAGGAAAAAGGAGATTATGTTAAAGCGTTGGAGTACTATGACAAAGCGTTAGCCATTTATGAAAAAGTACTCGGCACAGAACACCCTCTCACAGCCACCTCGTATAATAATATTGGTGAGGTGTATAGTGATAAAGGAGATTATGACCAAGCCTTGGAGTACTACCACAAAGGATTGGCTATTAGAGAAAAAGTACTCGGCACACAACACCCCAGCACTGCCAATACGTTTAGTAACATTGGAGTTGTGTATAAAGGAAAAGGTGATTGTGACAAAGCATTGGAGTACTTTGGCAAAGCATCAGCTATTCTGGAAAAAGGATCAAATAAAGAACATTCTAGTACAGCCAATTTGTATATTAACATTGGATTGTTGTATCACGAGATGGGCGATTATGACAAAGGGTTGGAGTACTATTGCAAAGCATTAGCCATTCAGGAAAAAGTATTCGGTGCAGAACACTCCACCATAGCCACCTCCTATAATATTATTGGGGGGATGTATGATACAAAACACGATTACGACAAAGCGTTGGAGTACTACGGAAAGGCATTAGCCATTCAGGAAAAAGTATTCGGCACAGAACACTCCACTACTGCTAATTCATATAGTAACATTGGTGGGATGTACGATGCAAAACACGATTACGACAAAGCATTAGAGTACTATAGCATAGCATTAGCTATACTGGAAAAAATATTCGAAAAAGATCACCCCAGCACCATAATTACCAATGAAAATATCGGGTTGCTGTTTATTACAAAAGGCGATAAGGAGAATGGGCTAAGCTATATGGAAAAGACACACTTTTCGGAATTATCAGCCTATAAAAAATCAGAATACCTGAATAGCTATGGATTATTTATTTTTGAAAATAGTAAGTGTAAAGAAGCATTGAATTTTTACCAGCTGGCACTTGAACTTTTAGAGAAAAGTAATACCCCTACTGATGCCATGTGGGCAAACATCTACCAAAACATGGCAAACGCATATAGTTACAATGGGCAAAAGGATAAAGCAATCCCTTTGTTCGAGAAAGCATTGTTGCTATGTAAAGATGTAAAAGAAGGAGAAATAGATATTGAGGAAATAAAAAAGAATTACGAGGAGTGTAAATCAAAATAGTGCTGGCAACGGCCTATAACCCTGTCAGAGTTTAAAACTCTGACAGGGTTGTAAAAGAACAACCATCCTTAAACCCTAGAGTTCCGAACTTTTTAAAAGTTCGGAACTCTTATCATTAAACTTTAATTTTTATTCCTAGTCATACTTCTTTCACTAATAAAACCTTAAACCATTTACATATGAACCAAAAAATTCTTGTTGGTGTAGCTATGACTCTCCTATTGTTCTCCTGCGGCAAAAAGGAGCAACCTACAGAATCGGTCATTGGTCCTAAAAAGCTAAAGATTGAAAATGGAATCTTAACCCCCGAAGTCCTCTGGTCGTTTGGTAGATTAGGCGAAACCGCAGTATCACCTAATGGAAACCTCGTTGCATACACCGTAAGTTGGTACTCAATTGAGGAGAACAAAAGTAATTCAGATATTTATATTATGAATTCCGATGGTAGTAATAAAAAACAGCTAACCGTTACAAGCGCTCATGAGTTTAACCCAGTTTGGGTTAGCGATAGCCAAATTGCATATCTATCAACAGAAGGTGAAACAGCCCAAATCTGGACAATTGACGTTGACGGAAACAACAAGAAAAAAATATCATCATTTGAATCCGATATTAATGGTTTTCAAATATCCCCAAAAGGCGATAAAATCCTATTCATTAGTGAGGTTAAAATTGATAAAAACACTGCCGATGTATACCCCGATCTTTCAAAAGCAAGTGGAATGATTATTACCGATTTGATGTACAGGCATTGGGATACATGGGAGGATGGACTTTACAGCCACGTTTTTGTTGCCGATTTTACCGATGGTATGGTTAAAAACACCAAGGATATAATGGTAGAAGAACCTTATGATAGCCCTCAAAAACCTTTCGGTGGAATGGAGGAAATATCATGGACTCCCGATGGAAAACAGATTGCCTACACCTGCAAAAAACTCAAAGGGAAAGCATACGCTTTTAGCACCAACTCCGATATCTACCTATATAATTTAGAGAATGGCAATGTAAAAAACCTTACCGAGGGTATGCCTGGGTACGACAAATGCCCCGTGTTCTCCCCCGATGGCAATAAAATGATATGGCTATCGATGGAGCGTGCGGGCTTTGAGGCAGATAAAGATCGTCTTTTCGTAATGGACATTCCAACAGGTCAAAAGACATATTTAACTCCAAACTTTGACTACTCCGTATCAAACATACAATGGATGCCTGATGGAAAGACTATTTATATGATTGCTGGTGTTGAAGCAACATTTCAGATTTATAGGATGGATTTAACCACTAATGAGTTAAAACCTATTACCCAAGGAAATCATGATTACCATTCAGCTGTAATTGCAGGTAATAAGCTGATTGGCGATAAAGTTAATATTACCAAACCTGCTGAAATTTATTCTATCAACCCATCAACTGGTAAGGAGGAAGAATTATCTTTTATCAATAAGGATATTCTCGATCAACTCACTATGCCTAATGTTGAGAAACGATGGGTAAAATCTACCGATGGTAAAATGGTACATAGTTGGATTATTCTACCTCCAAATTTTGATAAAACAAAAAAATATCCGACCCTACTCTTCTGCGAAGGCGGACCTCAAAGCCCCGTGAGCCAATTCTGGAGTTATCGTTGGAATTTCTCAATAATGGCGTCGAACGGATACATTGTTGTTGCTCCAAGTAGAAGAGGAACCTTAACTTTTGGACAAGCATGGACTGATCAAGTTAGTAAAGATCATGGTGGACAGGAGATGAAAGATCTTCTTTCATCAATAGACGAGATAAGTAAAGATCCATGGGTAGATAAAGATCATTTAGGCGCAGTTGGTGCTAGTTATGGAGGACAAACCGTATTCTGGTTAGCGGGAAATCATCATAAACGCTTCAAAGCACTTATCGCTCATTGTGGTGTTTTTAACTCCGAAATGGAATATTTAACTACAGAGGAGATGTTCTTTGATGATTGGGAAATTGGCGGAGCGCCATGGGAAAGTGACAATAATGTTGCAATGCATAGCTACGCTCAAAGCGCACATAAGTTTGTGAAGAATTGGGATACACCAATCCTTATTATACATGGAGGTAAAGACTTCCGTATTCCGTACACACAGGGTATGGCAGCATTTAATTCGGCTCAGATATTAGGAGTTCCAAGCAAATTTTTATTTTTTCCAGATGAAAACCATTGGGTACTTAAACCTCAGAATGGAATTCTTTGGCAAAGAGAGTTCTTTGGTTGGCTCGATAAATGGCTAAAAGTTAAGTAGTAAGGTATTTACGAACCTGAGTTGGATATAATTTTTAACACAGAGGTCTTAAATTCTGGATTTAACATAATGGTCGTTTTAATAGGATGCAAACTTGCCATAATGATGTACATTGATATTGAGAAACACGGAGAACACAGAGATTTGTAGATTTTGCATAAATGCAAAATCTACAATGTGTAACACCTTAACTTCTCTTCTTTTCAATGTAATTCCTTTTTTCGAACTGACGTTAATTATATCTAAAAGCAAAGAGGTCTGAATTATCAGACCTCTTTGCTTATCGCTTAAAGCAGTATCCCACCTGATAATCATCTATCAGATAGGTGCTTTTATTTCTATTTAGGATGTATAATTTCAGGTTTCCGTTAAAAGAAATTTCAGTCGACAAGTTCATTTTGTACTCAAGGTTGGACCAATTATTTAGGCTGATATTTTTAGGCTCTAATAGAATTTCATTGCGGTATACCTGTTTGTTATCCTTAGTCACCTCAACTACATACAACAATGGTTTGTTAAGGGTGTCTTTATAGCAAATTTTTAGTTTAAGGTAAAGTTCTAGGGGCCTTTCAAAGCTGATTGTTGACAAATCAAACTCGTTTTCTAAGTATTTTTCTTTTGACGAATCTATTCGTAAACATTTAGTATCGTATTTATCATCGAAGGCAAAATACAATGAATCTGCTTTATTATATCTTCTCTCAAAATCATAAAAGGCCAAAGATTTAAACTCTTCTTTAGAGCCATAAGCCACCATCCTATTCTGAGTTAATACCAAACTATCTGGTTTTATCCGTTTAAAAATGGCAACACGATAGTCGCGACCATAAACTCGAAGACTTCTATCAAACTCAAATATTTTTTGAAGTTCTAAGTTGTGATTGTTTACTAATGAATCAAACTCAACTTTCTCAATAGGGAAAAAACGCTCATCGTATAAAACTAAAGAACCAACTTCAATGTTTTTACTGAAATCTTCTGGATTGTTAGCTATTCTCTGACATTTACTTTCATCGAATGGATTTAAGCCAAGCATATAGGGGAAAGTAGCGTCCATAAAGTAAACTTTACTTTTCCTAAAATCTTCTTGCTTTAGCCAATTTGATGCATGTTCAATTACTTTAGTGTAAGGATCGGAAGAAACTGGATAGTTCTGTACTACAAAGGGAATATGAATAACAGAAAGGATACCAATGTATAAAGCGGCTGTTTTAACCCATGCACTTTTAAAGATTATCTCAAACATTAGTGAAAAAAGTGTTAACCCTCTAGTTGACATTACAGCCATAAAGGGAACAATCGCTGCCATATAGTTATTATTTCCTTGGGAGTTACCAATACCCGACCACCACATGAACGAGTGAACAAAGAAATATGTTAAAAAAGGAAGAAAAACGAGTAAAAACTCTCGGATTAGCGCTTTTTTATCTCTTAAAAGAAGGGTAATGCCAGCAACAAATCCCATTACATAAAAAATCTCATTTGGTATTCCAAAAAAGCCAGGGCTTCGCTTAATAAATTGGAAAAAACTTCCAGTTCCATACATACCCGTATTTACAAAAAAAGGATTTTTGGTTATCAGCCAGAAAAATTCGTGGTTTACAAAACCTCCTATGATGCTATAAACTAACGTGCCTGTTAACATTAGTAGTATGGACCAGTATTGTTTTCGATATATTAGAAATATTGCAAAAATTGGAATTAAGAAGATCCCTTCGGTTCGAATTAGCGGCAGGAACGAAACAATAATAGAAGCAATAATATATCTATTCTTGAGAAGTAAATATGAGGTGAGGATTGCTACAAATGCAAATAGAATCTCCGCAAGTCCCGAAAAAAGGTTGTATGCAAAAACTGGAGTAAAAATACAAAGTATTACAGCAAGGATTGGTTGTTTCATTTTTAATTCCTTTGCAACCAGATAGGAGAGGTATCCTGCAGCAATTCCAACTAGTATATTAAATAATTGTAAACCTTTTAATCCAAAAATTGCAAATGGAACACTTAGTAAAGTAAATACAGGTTTAGCCAAAATATCAAAAAAGAATTTAGGCGATTTTAAAGCGTAGTGGGTATAATTAAAATTACCAATACTCTCGGCTCCACCGGCAAAACCATTGGATAGAAATAGTACTATAAGAAATAATGCAAATATCAATGATACAGAGAGTAGAACGAATCGTTTTTCGATGAAGTACCCATTCAGTGAGCGGAATATATCAGATATTTTCATTTTTTTATTTTGAGCAAAAATATTGTTTTTTATTTTAATGCAAATTGTTATCTCCTATTTTACAAACTTACCGTTGAATATAGAATTCGGATTGCTTATACCATTTTGGAAAGTAATTCTCATTTGCTAATCGATTACCTATACTATAAAACAGTTTTGCATCCTCGCACAACCCATCAAGGGATTGGGTTTTGGGATTATAAACATCACACTGTTTATGGTAAATAGTTTTCCAGTACTCATCGATTTTTTCTTGAGTTTTTGATTTTCCTAAATTAACCTGGTTGCTATACCCCTTGGCAAATATCGCAGGTACTCCTGCTTTTAAAAAAGGTAATTGATCCGATCGGAAAAACATTCCATTCTCAGGGTTTGGATCAGCGCAAACATAACGACCTTGCTTACGTGCCTCCTCTTCAATATACTTATCTAATTCTGAGTGACCCAAGCCTGTTACAGTAACATCTTTAAACTTACCAAGGAATAGTATTACATCGGTATTTATGCATGCTACCATTTTAGATGTTAAAAACGGAGAATGGTTAACAAAATAAGTTGAACCAAGCAAACCCGCTTCTTCCGCCGTTGGCGAGAAAAACAAAACGGAACGCTTAGATCCTCCTTCAATTTTAAATGCTTTGGCAATAGAAAGCATCCAGCTTATAGCGGCAGCATTATCTGAGGCTCCATTGTATATTGAATCACCATTTACTGGATTCCCAATTCCTAAATGATCCCAATGGGCACAATAAACTATAACCTCATCGGGTCTTTCGATTCCTTTTATTACACCTGCAACATTTTTTGAAGCCGCCTTCACCCATTTGTTCTCGATATTAATATCATACTTGGCATTCATGCTAATTGGATGAAATCCTTTTGTTAAGGCCTTCATTTTCATTGTTTCGTAATCCATATTGCATGAACTGAATAACCTAATAGCAGCATCTTTTGTAATCCAGCCTGTTAATAAGCAATTAGGTTCTTCAAGATGTTGATCATCAACATCTAATTCTGCCTTATTTGTTTGCAAATTTGTAACACTCCAAGGGTAGCCAGCTGCCGCAGTTTCATGAACAATTAGACAGGCAATAGCACCTTGTCGCTCAGCTTCTTCAAACTTATAGCGCCATCTCCCCTGATAGGTCATGGCTTTACCATTGAACAAAGTTGTATCGCCAGTGTAAAAATCGGGATCGTTAACTAGGACAACAATTGTTTTACCCTTAACATCAATACCTTCAAAATCGTTCCAACCTTTTTCAGGTGCATTTACTCCAAAACCTGCAAAAATTATCTCGGATGATTTGATATCTATTTCTTCCTTCAAAATGGGACATCTGGCGGTATAGTCATCACCTGATTTTAAAGAGATTTGACCTTTAGGTGTGTGAATAATAAAGTTATCAGGAACATGGCTGGTTAGCTGAACCAAAGGCACTTCTTGTGTGTAACTATCACCAAATGCCGGTTCAAGTCCAATCTCCTTCATTCTTTTTTGGAGATAACCAACAGTTCTTGTTTCACCTATTGTAAGTGGAGCTCTTCCTTGAAGGCTATCATCCGATAATATCAAAAGATCCTTTGCTAAATCCTGATTATTTATCGATGATATTGCCAATTCATGCTTGTTTACACAAGAACAGAATATTAGAACAAATGCTATTAATATATATCTCATCTAATTGTTTTTAAGCAAATTGGATTGGTAAATAATTAATAATTGCAAATTTCTTAACTGCTAAAACTATACTAATTATTTCATTTATTTTGTTCTTGTTAATAAAAATAAATACTCCTTATATAATTACACTAGAGAGTAATGTTAGAGAAACGCAAGAAAATGAAAGTTAATTTGTGTTGATATTACTGATTAAAGAATTAGTAATTTTATACGTTCTTCAACTTGTGTTTTTTACAGAAATCATTTAAGCATTAAGTTAATAATCTCAAGACAATGAAAAGGAAAGTTAAATTCATCAACCTAATTGCTATGGCTTTATTAGTGGCAGCCACCTCTTGCACACCCGAAAAAAAGGAGCAAGCAAAGGAACCTCTCAAAATTGATGTTTCGCTAACACAGAGCGAAATATCAAAGGGTATCTTAACACCTGAAATTATGTGGAAATTTGGTAGGGTTGATAACCCAAACCTATCTCCAGATGGGAAAATGTTAGCGTTTACAACCACTTACTATAATTTGCAGGAAAACAAAGGGATAACTCATCTTTATGTAGTATCAACTGACGGAGGAGAGCCCAAGAAGTTAACAAACAGTGTTGGTTCAGAATCAAACCCACAGTGGGCTTCGGATGGGCAGATTATCAGATTTCTTTCGACCGAAAGTGGTAGTTCTCAGCTATGGGAAGTAAAAACTGATGGAACTGGTCTACGTCAAATTAGCAATGTAGAAGGCGATATCGATGGATTTTGTATTTCACCCGATGGTACCAAAATCCTATACTCTAAAGCAGTTAAGTTGGAGAAACTCAGCCTTGATATTCATCCTGATATGGACAAGGCAAACGTTAGGATTATTGATAATTTAATGTATCGACATTTTGATTATTGGGAAGATGGCGACTATAGCCATATTTTCGTTGCCGATTTAAAGGGTGGAGTTATTTCTAATCCAAAAGATATTAATGAAGGCGAAAAATGGGATACCCCAATGGCAACCGATTTTGAGATCAACGAGGTTCAGTGGAGTCCTGATGGTGAAAAGATCGTTTATTGTTCAAAAAAACTCTACGGAAAAGATTATGCCGTTAGCACAAATTCAGATATCTACGTCTACGATTTGGAAAGTGGAAAAACTGAAGATATAACTAGCGAAAATATTGGCTATGATAGAAATCCTTCCTACTCGCCAGATGGGCAGTGTATTGCTTGGTGCAGCATGGAAACTCCGGGGAATGAGGCTGATCAAAAGAGATTATTTATTCTTGATGTTAAAACAGGTCAAAAAACCTATTTAACCCAAGGGTTTGACCAAAATGTTGATCAATACGTTTGGGGTGAAAATAATCAATCAATCTACTTTTCAAGCGGCATAAAAGGTACAAAGCAATTATACAAAATAAATGTTGGCACAAAGGAAATAACCCAAATTACAAAAGGGGTACATGATTATACTCTTTGTCAAAAACAAAAAGGTGTGTTAATTGGTCAGAAGATGAGCATGAGCAGGGCTCCAGAATTCTTTAAAATAGATGAAACTACTGGGACTGAAACTCAAATAACATTCACCAATAAAAATATCTACGATAATATTAAGATGGGCGAAGTTCAGGAGCGCTGGATTAAAACCACAGATGGTAAGGATATGCTTGCATGGGTTATTTTCCCTCCAAATTTCGATAAAACCAAGAAATACCCAACACTACTTTACTGCCAGGGCGGGCCACAAAGTACAGTTAGCCAATTCTGGAGTTTCCGTTGGAATCTTCAGATAATGGCCGCAAACGGTTACGTTATTGTTGCACCTAATCGTAGGGGAGTTCCATCGTTCGGACAGGCTTGGAATCTTCAAATTTCTGGTGATTATAGCGGACAAAATATTAAGGACTACCTGAGTGCAATTGATGATGTAAGAAAAGAACCTTGGGTTAATAACGATAAGCTAGGTTGCGTGGGAGCAAGCTATGGCGGATATTCGGCATTTTACCTAGCAGGTCATCATCAAAAAAGATTTAAGACTTTTATAGCCCATTGCGGGATGTACAACCTTGAGAGTTTCTATGGTGCTACCGAAGAAACCTTTTTCCCAAATAACGATCTTGGTGGACCATTCTGGGATAAGAATAATAAGATTGCTCAGAAATCATTTGAGAATTCGCCTCACAAGTTCATTCAAAATTGGGATACCCCAATTATGATAATAACTGGCGAAAGGGACTATAGGATTCCATATACAGAGAGTTTACAAGCATTTAATGCAGCACAGCTTCGAGGTATTCCAAGCAAACTTTTAGTATTCCCCAACGAGACTCATTTTGTTACAAAGCCTCAGAATGCAGTAGTATGGCAGCGTGAGTTTTTTGGTTGGTTGGATAAATGGTTGAAATAATTATTGGTTCGATTATCTGTATTGTAATATTTGAAAAACCTTGGATTGAAACCCGAGGTTTTTTTTATATCAGATTATCTATTTAACGTGAGTTCAATATAATAAATCACATTAACAATATAATAAACAGATATCTACAAATACAATAATTATGGATGGAATGGTGGAATAATGGAACTGGAGCGAAGCGGAACTCGACGAAGTCAAAACAAGAGGCTAGATTCTTGCTTATATCTTCCAGCTTTCCATTGATCCAAATTAAATAAATTGATTGATATATAGATTAATACATTGTTTCTTACGTCGAACTCATGTTAATTAGATTCAAGACTATATTTAATTTTTCGGCTATGGGCAAATTCCCTTGGATCCATTTAATATCAATCCCATTTCGTTCCATTCTCCTAAACCAAGTCATCTGACGTTTAGCAAACTGCGCAATTGCGTTATTTAATTGAATAAACATTTCATCCCAGCTAATTTCTCCAAGTATGTGTTGAGTAAGATATTTGTACTCCAAACCATAGTAAATTAAATCTTCGGCTTTAATACCTGAATCTAGGAGAGCCTTAACCTCATCAACCATTCCATCCTTTAATCGCTGCTTTAGTCGGCACGATATCCTGTTCCTCTCGTTATTTCGGCTATATCTAACACCAAATATTATATTATTTAATTTCGGCAAGGGCGATTCATCAACATCATTGTTAGCATAATATTCCTCAATCTCAATAGCCCTTTCGAGTCTTTTCCGATTAGTTGTATCCGTTTCGTTGTGTAGTTTTTTATACGATGATAGCTGCTTTATCAGCTCATCATCGCTTTTGCCTTTCATAATAAGCCTTAGTTCTGTGTTATCAGGTACGGCAATCAGTTTATAGCCCTTAATTACAGATTCGATATAAAGACCGCTACCGCCACAAAGTATTGGAATATTCCCCCTTGACTTAATTTCGTTGTAAACTCTAAAAAAATCTTTCTGAAACTCATAAACATTATACTTAGTGCCAGCATCTACAATATCAATTAAATGGTAAGGTATATTGATATTGTTTACCGTATAATCCTGATAATCCTTTCCTGTACCAAGATTCATTCCTCTATAGACTTGCCGTGAATCTCCGCTTATAATCTCGCCATTGAGTTTTTGAGCCACATAAGCAGCTAGTTGGGTTTTTCCACTTGCGGTAGGGCCCAATATAGTAATCAAATCGTATTTTGAGGTTTTCATTATTAAGTGTTTATTATAAAAAAGGAGATTTCTTATCCTAGCTAATCTTTAAAATTTGCGTCTATCAATTAATTAGCAATAATATGCCATGACAATAATTAGCTATATTTCAAAATATCAGAGCAAATCGAATAAATTTGTTCTCCCAATGCTGTAAAAATAGCTATTTTTGCAACTGCATTTTAAAATGAACCAGTATCAATATAATTCGATTCAACATAACCGATGTATAGCAACCCACAGGTAAAGAACAAAAAAGCCTACTTTGAGTTCGAGATTATCGAAAAATATATTGCGGGTATTGTACTTACTGGAACTGAGATAAAATCAATAAGATTAGGCAAAGCCAATTTTCTTGATGCTTACTGCCATTTTGTTAACGGGGAGCTTTGGGTAAAAGGATTAAATATTGCTGAATATGATTGGGGTACATACAATAATCACGATCCCAGGCAAGAGCGTAAACTTCTGCTCAATCGTAAAGAACTCATTAAACTTTCGCGTCAATCCAACGAAAAAGGGCTTACAATAGTAGCATTAAAGCTATTTGTTAACGATAAAGGCTACGCCAAAATTGAAATAGCTGTAGCTCGTGGTAAGAAAACTCACGATAAACGTGAAACCATTAAGCAAAATGATGCAAAAAGGGAAATTGATCGGTATTCAAAACGTTAACATCTTTAAGTCTTAAATTGATTGCTTATCTCTCATTTAGAAAATATATTTCAAGCCATTCGATCATTGTTATGCAATTCAAACAATATTGCCTATAGTTATTTGCTAATTTGTATTTGATAATAAAAACCAATAACTTGTTTGCTAATTAACAAAGTGCATCTCTAAAATTTAAAAAATCATTTGCAAGAATCTTTAGTAGTACATAAGCCACGGATTTGCTCCGATGATTTTCTTTTAATTTTTTTAGATATTGATAAATATAGCGACTCAGAGTAGTTTTTAGAGATGTTTTTAAGAAATAGTTCAAGAATTGTTGAGTATTAATGAACACTAAGCATTACTCTTTTGTTAAAAACTCTTTCAGAGATATTATTTTTTTTGGATTCAGACAATTTTTCTAGTATTTATGGAGTATGTCGTAATCATTGTACTTTTCGTATATATTGTGTTTCTTCATTTTCAGTTAAGTAAGAAAAACCATCTAATTGAAACGATGGTTGGTAAGCTAACTAAATTTGAAAAGGAATGGGATAATGATCATGTATTGAATCTGCTAGAGAAACTTCGATTATTAGGCAATGAAACAATCATAAAGCGCGATAGACTCTTCGATGAACCTGTAATGAAATTCCTTTTTGCAAACGAGAAAGATTCAAAAATTTTTGTGCACTATACAAAGGATATAAGTGTTGCCAAAAAAATATTTGAAGAGGGATTTAAGTTTGCTGATTCCTTCGAGAAAACTGCAGAGCAAATAATTAACGATAGCGTTGATTTAACCTACAAACATAACATCCGAAAATACTACGGTAAGTATATAATAGTTATCTGTATATCGAATAGTATATATAACCATTACGACGAAGAGATCAAGCATATAAGCAAACAAAACATGCAGGTTGAACAGGTTTTAACTGACATTGCACCTTGTTTCAACGATAATATGGACGAGGTATTTACGTTATCAAATCATTATATCAAGGGCTACGTTAATTACGAAACTGGCGAGGTGGTAAGTAATAAACAATTTAATCCCAACTACAATTCAGAGGCTTTTAACTCAAACCTTAAGAGGATTAGAACTACCTAAGTAATTATTTAGATACTCAGTTGTTTTAAGTTGATATATATCAATTTTTGGTTGTGAATACCAATTTCATTGTACCTTCGAGCATTCCTAATGTATAATATTATGATTTTAAAAAGAATTGTATACCCTTTAATGCTAATGATTGTAATGTTTTCCTTATTTTTTAGCAGCTCATGTAAACATGATCCCATGGGCATTAGTCAACTTGACACTGTTTGCTTCCAAGCTCAGATTTTACCTATTCTGCAAACATCATGCGGTATAGCTGGGTGTCATGATGCAGGCGGAGAGGGAGGCGAGTTCACAACCGATAGTTACCAAACAATTATGTCAATTGTTACTCCAGGCAGTGCTGCTAAAAGTACGCTATACCAAGTAATTACAGCAGTTAATGGTCAGATAATGCCCCCAAAAAGACCACTGACAAAGGATCAACGGACTTTAATCTTAGTTTGGATAGAACAAGGGGCAAATAATACTACTTGTAATCCTTAGAGGTACTGGAACTCAACAAAACATGAAATCTTACCCAGACAGGAATGCTAAATAATGATTAAAAATCCACGTAATCTTCTTAAATTTATGAAAATAATCATTCCCATTATCGCTATATTTCTTTTTGCCATATCAGGCTGTTACTATGATAGTAAAGAGTTTCTATATCCAGAACTTAGCACATCTTGCGATACAACAAACTTTACCTATTCGGGATCAGTTAAACCCATTCTTGAAAACTCTTGTCTCTCGTGCCACAGTAATAGCACCGCAGCATCATTTGGAGGAAGTATTAAACTTGAAAATTATGCTGATGTTAAACTCAGGGTTGATGATGGAAAACTATTAAGCTCTATAATTTGGACAAGCAGTTACCCAATGCCAAAGGGTTCATCACAACTAGAAAGCTGTAAAATTACAATTATCCAAAAATGGATTAACGCTAGCGCACCCAACAATTAGCAAATTTTAAACTGAAAGATATGCGATTAAGAATAATTCTCCTGCTAGTTATATTTTTACCAGCACTAGCAAGCTATTCCCAAGATATTGATAAACTATTAGAGGAAGCTGCAGGTAGCGATACTGAATACACTACGGCAACCTTTAAATCAACCAGAATAATCAATGGACATTCCATTGAACGAATGCCCGAAGGGCAACTTGATTTTAGAATCTCACATCGATTTGGGCAATTCAACAGCGGATACTATAACCTTTGGGGGTTGGATCAGGCAAATATTCATTTTGGTCTCGAATATGGAATTACAAATTGGCTTATGGTTGGAATTGGTCGTGGAACATACGAAAAAACCTACGATGGTTCAATAAAACTTTCAATACTCAGGCAATCCAAGGGAAAGAAAAATATGCCGATATCCCTTTCCTATTTCACTAGTATTGCCATTAATACCCTAAAAACAGATTTACCTAAACTCTACTTCTGGGATAGGGCCAGTTTCGTACATCAGCTGTTAGTTGCCCGTAAATTTAATGAGCGTTTCTCGCTTGAGATTAACCCTACCTACGTTCATCGGAATATGGTAGGTACCGAGATGGATCCAAATGATGTTTGGTCGGTAGGTGCTGGGGCTAGATTTAAACTTACATCAAGAATGTCGATAAATGCCGAATACTATTACGTTATTCCTCCTATTAACGATTTTAGAACTACTAAAACCTACAATCCATTAGCTATTGGCTTTGATCTCGAAACAGGAGGACATGTTTTCCAAATAATGCTTACTAACTCCTTAGCCATGATTGAAAAGGGCTTTATTGGTGAAACTACAAGTAAATGGAATGATGCAGGAATACATTTAGGATTTAATATCTCTAGAGTTTTTGGTTTAAAGCGAGCTAAATAGGCGTTAGTTTGTTATAGATACAAACATTAAATTAAATGGCCATGAAGGCAAAATTCTTGTTTCTATCACTTTTTTTAATTGCTCAGGTTGCATTTGCGCAGAAGCATATCGCTAAAACAGGGCATATCTGGTTTTATTCTTACACGTCAATGGAGGTAATTGAGGCTCACAACCATCAGGTAGTTAGTATTCTTGATATCTCAACTGGCGATATTATGTTTAACCTGCTGGTCAAATCATTTGAGTTTAAAGTTACATTAATGCAGGAGCACTTCAATGAGAATTATATTGAATCAACTAAATTCCCAAAATCAACATTTAGAGGAAAAATAACAAATCTCGATAAGATAGATTTCAAGAAAGATGGAACATATCAAGCCGATGTTACTGGAGATTTAGCAATTCATGGGGTAACAAAGAATATTACAACATCAGGAACAATAGAAATTGCTGGTAGCGTAATTACCGCAAAGGCAAAATTTAAAATAGTTCCAAAGGATTATGGCATTCAAATTCCCCAACTCGTAGAGAATAAAATTGCTAAGGAGATGGAAATAACGGTTGATATACCATATACTGCAAATTGATATACTGTTTGTTGATTGTATTTGATAAACCCATTAACCCAATAGTGATGAAAAAGACAATCTGGTTTGCCGTAGCAATAGTCTTCTTTGGATTAATAGTTGCAATATTCGTTTGGTTGTATGCATTCCGTAAAGCTGATTTAAGCGTTTCCTCGCAAAAAGCTGAAATCGAAATAGCTGCAACCGGCCTATTAAAGAAATTTGAATCGAACGAGGCTGAGGCAAACACCGCATACCTAGGCAAAGTAATAATCGTTTCGGGTACAATTGATAAAATAACCGAGGATAGCACCACCGTTTCGGTGTATCTGAAAAACCCAGAGGATGTTTCTGGTGTGATGTGCGGTTTTAACAAAACCATGATTGATAAATCAATCATAAAACCCGGTAATTCAGTAAGGGTAAAGGGAATTTGCACGGGCTACCTAATGGATGTGGTGCTTAATAAATGCTCTATGGAGAAATAGAAGAATTTTCTTTTCAAACGAAGGGTTATTGCCAAAGCGATAACCCTTCGTTTTTTTTGTATCAATAAAATACTATCTTTGATTACAATTATGTTTTTATATAGAATTTGTAAAGAAGATTGTTAATATTTGTTTAATAAAAAGATGAACATTTTATTGGTTTACCCTCAAAATCCCGACACTTTCTGGAGTTTTAAACATGCACTTCGCTTTACTTCAAAAAAATCATCAATTCCACCTTTGGGTTTAATAACCGTATCTGCTATGTTACCACCAACATGGCAGAAAAAACTAGTGGACTTGAATGTATCATCGTTGTTACCATGTGACATTAAATGGGCAGACTATGTGTTCATAAGCGCAATGTATGTTCAAACTGAATCTGTGGACAAAATAATTGAAGAATGTAAAAAGTATGAGGCTAAAATTGTTGCAGGTGGTCCACTTTTCACTCAGAATTTCAATCATTACCCTCAAATAGACCATTTAATACTTAATGAAGCAGAAATTACTTTACCATTATTTCTTAAAGATTTAGAGATTGGAAATCCCCTCCAAAGAATATATAGAAGCGATGATTATGCTGATATGACAAAAACACCTGTTCCTGATTTCAAATTGCTATCGATGAAGGATTATTTTGCAATGAATTTACAAGTAACACGAGGCTGTCCTTTTGCTTGCGATTTTTGTGAAATCACATCACTTTTAGGACATAAAGTTAGGATGAAGCATACCCATCAAATTATTGAAGAGCTTGATACTCTTTATAATCTTAATTGGCGTGGTATTGTTTCGGTGGTTGATGATAATTTCATTGGGAACAAAGCAGAAATTAAAAACGACCTGCTTCCAGCGATGATTGAATGGATGAAACAGCATAAATATCCATTTACCTTTAATACTCAAACCTCTATCAATCTTGCCGATGACGATGAGTTAATGGCGATGATGATTGAAGCAGGTTTCTTTTCCGTATTTATTGGGATAGAAACGCCTGAAGAATTAGGCTTAAAGGATTGCAACAAGACCCAAAACAGAAATAGGGATTTACTTCAAAGCGTGAAAACAATACAAAACGCTGGATTTCAAGTTACAGCCGGTTTTATTGTAGGTTTTGATAGCGATTCCTCATCCATTTTTCAGCAACAGATTGACTTTATTCAGAAAAGCGGAATTGTTTCTGCATTGATTGGGATGCTAAATGCGCCAAAAAACACCAAACTGTACCATCGACTTGAGGAGGAAAACAGGATTATTACAGATGCAACTGGAAATACTACCGACCTTTCCATCAATTTTATTCCCAAAATGAATGCAAACGAATTACTGAGTGGATATAAATCAATAATTCAAAATATATATTCCTCAAAGCCTTACTATAAAAGGGCACGCATGTTCTTACTAAATCATAAACAGCATCATAAAAGGCAAAAGAAATTTGAGTTTTCTCTTATAGGTAGTTTTATAAAATCTGTTATTATAATTGGGATTATTAAAAGGGGTAGGGGCGAATACTGGAAATTTATCCTCTGGACTCTGCTAAACCGGCCCAACCTTTTTGTAAATGCTGCAACATTAACCGTTTTTGGTTATCATTATAGAACGGTGTTTAAATTAAGGAAATAAAGTAATGGTGGGTATTACATTCAAGGTACTATTGAAAGAGTTATTATCTACCAATCTTTTTTCACACCCTAATTAAACAAATTCCGTTAAATTGCATCAAAATGTTTAATTACAAAGTTTTTGTAATAAATACTTGATGGACAATTTTTATACTAACAACTTAAATCTAAAATAATTACTATGAATTTAAAAAGAATACTTTTTCTTTCGGCTGCATGTTTAATTTTTTCAGCAAGCCTTACTGCTCAGGAGGTTCTTCAATTTCGTGGTGCGGATCGAAGCGGAGTTTATAAAGAATCAAACTTATTAAAAAGTTGGCCAGTTGCAGGACCAAATCTTCTTTGGGAATCCGAGGGCATTGGCAATGGATATGGCTCCCCAGCTATAACCTCGAAAAATATTTTTATTGAAGGAGAAATTGACACTGTCAACTACCTGTTTGCCCTTGATTTATCGGGGAAAATTCAATGGAAAACCAAAATTGGTAAGGAATGGGTTATCAACTATCCTGGAGTTCGCACTACACCTACAGTTGTAAATGATCTAATCTATATTTCCACTGGTTGGGGGAAAGTTGCATGTATCGAGGCCAATACTGGCAAGGAAAAATGGTCGGTTGATATGATAAAAGATTTCCATGCAAAGCAAATTAGCTTTGGCTTCTCTGAATCGCTTCTAACAGAGGATAATAAAGTTTACATTTCGCCTGGTAGTGCTGATACAAATATCGTTGCACTCGACCGTTTTACTGGTACAACACTATGGATTAGCAAAGCACTAGGGGAAAAGACTGCATATTGCTCACCACTGCTAATAAAACTGCCTCAGCGAAATATTTTAGTCACCTTTTCCTCACATGCCCTACTGGGTATTGACACAAAAGATGGAAAATTACTATGGTCGCATGTGCAAGATTCAAAAGGTGATGTTCAGGTAAATACTCCTCTTTACGAAAATGGTTATATCTATTACATCTCTGGTGATGGGAATGGTTCCGTTAAACTTAAATTATCCGATGATGGAACCTCTATTACTCAAGTATGGAGAAACAAAAAAAGCGATAATACATTTGGTGCGTTCATCAAGGTAAACGATTACATATATACCTCTGGTTACGAAAAATGGTTATACTATACACTCGATGCAAATAGTGGTGCAATAACTGATTCAGTAAAGTTCTCCCGTGGCTCAATAATTTCAGCTGATAATCTACTTTACCTTTACAACGAAAAGGGTCAAGTGGGTTTATTCAATCCAAATGGACCGAAACTTGATCAGATCAGTACATTTAAAATAACAAAAGGTACAAAGGCGCATTACTCTCATCCAATAATTTGCAACGGGATTTTATATATAAGGCATGGAAAATCATTACTAGCCTACGATATCAAAAACAAATAGCACAACCTCTAATCTCATTAATTATGAAAAAATATCTATTCTTGGTTGGAGTACTATTTTTAGCAACTTCAACATTATATTCTCAGGAGTTTAAACTTGAAGACGTACTCAATAACTTTTATAAAGCATCAGGGTTTGATAAACTTCAAAATGTCAAATCCGTTATAATGACTGGATCTACAACTACATGGGTAGTAATGCCTACCAAAACATACAGAGTAAGGCCAAACAAATTCAGAATGGAGCGAGATGTTAACGACATCACTGGGTTAACAGTTTACGATGGACAAACGGCTTGGACAACTGCACCATGGTCAAAGAACCCTAAACCACAAGTTGTAACAGAACCAAATCTAAGCGATTTAAAAATTCAAGCAGATTTTGATGGAGTACTTTACAATTGGAAGGAGAAAGGTCATATAGTTGAACTTGTTGGGCTAGAAAAACTAGGCGATTCGGATGTTTACCGAATTAAATTAACACGTAGCGATAGCATTGTTGAATACTATTTAATCGATAGCAAAAGTTTTCTTATTCAGAAGAAATTAGGCATTCGAAATTTTAAAGGGAAAGATTACAAAATAGATATCACTTTCAGCGACTATCGAGACATTGATGGTATCATGTTTCCTTTTAATATTATGAACAATTCTGAAGGGCAACCAACCAGTGCCGAAACTCAGTATGAAACCATTGAAGTGAACAGACCAGTTGATGATAACCTATTTGTTATGCCAGTGAAATAGATTACGTATCTCAATATTTGCTTTTTATTGACATTTACAAACGATTAAACAATCATATAGAGTTATAAAAGATTCACGCAAAGTACACTGAGATTATATTCGCAGAGAACGCAAGACCCTTTCATATTTAAGGTTTTGCGTTCCTTGCTTTTGACTTTTGTGATCTTTGTGAGAATCCTTCAGTATTCTACTAAGCTAAATTTAACAATATTTTTTTGAGTAAATATTTTTTAATGAATATATATTCGCTTATATTTGCGCCATCAAACTAATTTATGCCAAAGATTAAAGACGATAGTAAGGTTAAGGCTATTCACAAAGCTGCAATGAAACTGGTAATTAAAACGGGTTTTGTAGGGCTAAGGATGGCTGATGTAGCTGTTGAAGCAGGCTTGGCAACTGGAACACTTTATGTATACTACAAGAGCAAAGAAGCATTAATTAATGATGTTTTTTATGAAACGAAGAAAGAGGTTGTTGACAATATATTAGATCCCAAGCATCAATCGGAAACATTCTATTCAACATTCCGAAACATTTGGTTCTCTTATTTCAAATTTTGCTTTGAGAACCCTGAGAAGATGCTTTTCTGTGAACAATTCCTTTATAGCGGCTATATCTCCAAGGATTTGATTGATAAGGTTGAACTGATGTTTGAACCGCTCCATCAAACGCTTATAGATGCACAGAAAAACGGACTTATTAAACAGGTGGATGTTGAGATATTGATAGCTCAAATGCATGGAGCAATTCACGAAATAGTTAAAATTCTAATGAAACAAAAAAAACAATTGGGTAAAATCCAACTTCAAAGATGTTTTGATATGGCATGGGATAGCGTTAAGCAATAATTTTTTTATCAAGTAAATGAATATATATTCACCTTTAAGTTAATAGACAAATGAAAAAGACAGCATTAATTACGGGCGCATCAAGCGGAATTGGTTTAGAACTAGCAAGAATTCATGCAGCAAAAGGCGGTAACCTTGTTTTGGTTGCACGCAGTAAAAGCAAATTGGATGAGCTAAAGATTGAACTTGAGAAGAAACATGGCATTTCAGTTTATGTCATTGGTAAAGATCTATCATCGCCAAATGCGGCAGCAGAGGTATATGCCGAATTAAAACAACAAAAAATTGATATTGATTATCTTATCAATAACGCAGGTTTTGGCGATTACGGATTATTTTTTGACTCAGATTGGGAGAAGCAGGAGCAAATGATAAATCTAAATATCTTGGCTCTTACTCACTTTACAAAACTTTTCTTGAAAGATATGGTTGAACGCAAAAATGGGAAAATCTTAAATATTGCATCTACTGCATCCTTTCAACCTGGCCCAACAATGGCAGTATACTGCGCCACTAAATCCTATGTTCTAAGTTTCTCCGAAGCAATAAATAATGAGGTTAGAGAATTTGGAGTAACCGTTACAGCACTTTGCCCAGGTGCAACTACAAGCGGCTTTCAGGCAGCAGCATCATTGGAGGGAAGCAATCTTTTCGAGGGGAAAAAACTTCCTACCTCAATGGAGGTTGCAAAATATGGCTACAAAGCAATGATGAAAGGGAAAGCAGTTGCCATTCATGGCTTAATGAATTCAATAATGGCAAATTCTATCAGATTTACACCTCGCTCTCTTGTAGTTAAGATAACTAGAATGATCCTTGAGAAAAAGAATTGATAATAAACTTCCTTTTTAGAGGCTGTTTGAAAAGTCCAAAACAATTAATTAACGTCAGTTCGAAATAAGGAATTACATTGAAAAGTTGAGAATTTAAAGTATTTTGCATAAATGCAAAATTAATGAACCTCTGTGTTCTCCGTGCTTCTCAATATCAATAAACATCATTATGGTAAATTTGTATCTTATTAAATCGACCATTTTGATAGAGCTAGAACTTAAAATCTCTGTGTTAAAACTTATATCGAACACAGGTTAATTATTAACTCGTCTTTTTGGCACTTGAAATAAGTAACCATTCTTCAAACTCCAAACAGTTTCATATCTTTGCACTTTCTTCTCAACCCTCAAAAATATGGATGGAAATAAACGAATTGATATTAAGCCTGGCCTTCATGTGAACATAATACTAAAGAAGGATCAACGCTCAGGAGTTTTAACCGAGGGTTTTGTTAAGGATATTCTTACCAGCGCACCGGTGCATCATCGGGGGATAAAAGTTAGGTTAGAGGATGGTCAAATTGGAAGAGTAAAAGAGATACTGGAGTAAATGGATAGTAAAGAATATCTACATAAAACTGATAGCAAGAAGAAATCAGAGGTAAAACTGACTGTGTCAGAAGGGACAGTCCTTATGAAGTTTTTGCTTGCGCAAATACCGTATAAGAATCGCGATAATTTCAAAACTCTTTTATTTGATAAACAAATTAAGGTTGATGGCGAAATTGTAACATGGTACAATTATCCTTTAACACCCGGACAAGAGGTTACAGTTGGTTGGGACAAGACACCCCCAGTTAAGCAGTACATCGGAGTTAAGATAATGTTTGAGGATCAATACCTGATTGTTATTGAAAAAAACACTGGAGTACTCTCAATTGCTACGGAAAAGGAGAAAGTTCAGACCGCTTACAGCATCTTGAGCCGCCATGTTAAAGTGCAAAACCCATCGAACAGGATATTTGTAGTTCATAGAATTGATAGGGAGACATCTGGGGTTATGGTTTTTGCTAAGAGCGAGGAAATTCAGCTAAAACTGCAAGAGAATTGGAACGATACTATCCTAGAACGAACCTACCTTGCCGTAGTAGAAGGCGAAATTGATAGGCCAAAAGGCACAATTGTTTCATACCTCAGGGAGAGCATTGCGCTTATTGTTTACTCAAGCAATAAATCTACCGAAGGGCAAAAAGCAATAACCAACTACAAGGTGGTTCAAAAGAATGCACGCTACACATTGCTTGAGGTAAATCTTGAGACTGGTCGTAAAAACCAGATAAGGGTTCACATGCAATTAATTGGGCATAGCGTAATTGGCGATAAAAAGTATGGCTCAACCGTAAATCCTATTAGCCGCTTAGGGCTGCATGCACAAGTACTTTCATTTACACACCCAATCAGCAAAGAGCCAATGCGATTTGAAACACCAATTCCAAAGGCGTTTTTAAAACTGTTTTAGGTGATTTTCTTTTAGATATCTTAGAGTTCCGAGTTGGCAATTCTTCCCATTCTTTATTATTATCGCAAAATGCGATTATTTTACTTGTGATGGATGCTAATCACCTATAGGACTTGCAGTCTATAATATAATTTCATTACAAATTTATTTCTTATTGAACAAAAAACCTAGCTTGTTACGGCTAGGTTTTTTGGTTGTTTTTGGCACATGGACTACTTAATGCATTAGCTCAAGAATCTGCTTTTTCTGAGTAAGCCAGGGGTTGCTTTTTATCTGTTTATCCATAATATTCATGGCTTTATCGGACAGGCACCAGCCTAACGGTAAGTTTTCTCCCTTATTACGCACAAGTTGAATGGTAATAACTGTGTCTTTATTCGCTGTAAGTATAGCACTTAGCATGTCCAAAGAGTTCTCAGGTCTTACGGTTCTTGCGTTTAAGAATGTAGTAGGCACAGTAAGTAATTCGTATGCACACTTTAATGGTTTAGGGTTTTCTGGAACGTTATCGCCATTTAAAATCATTAGTACTACAATTCTTAATTGTGAGGGTTTGTATACTTTTCTAATATCATAGTATAAATTGGCAGCGGTTACAGTTCCGTAATTATCGTAATATCCGCCGTCTACAAGGGTACCCCAATATGTATTAAGTGAGTCAATTTTTGCTCCGGGAGTTAAAATGGGGAAACGTGCGCTTAAAAGCGTGGCGGTACTTAGCGGCATATCTTTGCCAATTAGATTGTTTACATTGTTTGATCGCCACTCATTCTCATCCCATGAAAGGTTTGATGCTACTGCCCTGCGTCCGCTTTCGGTGTGTGTACTGTTAATGAAAAGGTTTGGCAGCATACTGTTATTTGCATATAATTCTTGCATGCCATCGGAGAAAGGATTTA
Organism: Bacteroidales bacterium; assembly: GCA_013141385.1. Taxonomy (NCBI): domain Bacteria; kingdom Pseudomonadati; phylum Bacteroidota; class Bacteroidia; order Bacteroidales; species Bacteroidales bacterium. Next base: position 377,095 of record JABFRB010000002.1, read on the forward strand.
TTTTACCAGAGAAATTCTTTGCCCAACCTTTCTCCCATGATTGTTCCAAATACCTAGCCCTATCGAATGGACCGAATGGGAAAAACAAAAAGCGTTGAAAAGCATCGGGGAAAAGAAATGCAGCAGTAACAGGCGAAAGGTAATCCTCCTTCATGAATTTCCGTACCTGTTTTGTTAAACTATCATTCTTATCATTGAATTTCAGTATGGAGTTGTATGCTGATGCTCCAAGGCTGCCACCTGAAACACTACTTAAAGCGAAAAGATGGTTTGGAAATTTGGGATCAGAATCGGTTAAGGATGCTAATATCGAAGCAGTCCAGTACGCAGCCCTAATGCCGCCTCCTTCGCCACAAGCAATGTAGAGCGTTTTTATTTTGCCTGAATCGGAGGGTAGCTGGTTAACCCATTTCTCAACAGAACTTTCAATGGATTCAGTTTTTGAAGCAGTTTCTATTGTTCTTACCGTATGGTTGTTGTTTATAAAGCTAAAGGCAAAGATTAAAATAACTACTACTAGCAATAGTACCAAAGGGCTTTTCACATTTTTCTCCAATACCATAAAGGCAGTGCCTAGGGCTGTCCAAACAGCAATACCTAGCAATATAATAATTGTTGGTGTGCAGCTTGTTGGGAATGCAACTGGGAATATCCAAATTGTTATAACTAGCAGGGGAAAGAGTATCAGTGACAATACAAAAAACCATTTTTCTACTTTTGAAACCCCAGCATATTCAAGGGCTTGATCTGATAAAGCGGTTGTTTCAATTTGAAAGTCGATCATTCCCGATATGCTTGATTTGTTCCATATATTGATTAGATTCTTGCCGTTGAGAATAATATAGCAATAAAGAATTATAGGTAGGATAAGGATAATTTTATCCACCCACCATTGGGTTTCGCTAAAACACCAATATGATATATAAAAAACCGTTGTGGATAGAAACCCAAGGATTATGGGTAACCAAACAGGCAATATGCCATCTCGTTTATAGTTTATTTCACCAATATTTGATAAGTTGAGAGCTAAACGTGCACCAAACCAGCTTTGAATACCCCATAATAGCATACATGATGCGGTAGCAAGCGACATTAACGGATTGGTATGCTCATTGAATGCTGTTACAACATCCTGACCCTGATCGTTGAGGAGGAATGCGTATGCTCCAACCAATAGCATTACAATACTTAACCAGCATTTGGAAAGGAGTAGTAAGAAGTCCTGAATGGCAAGAAGTACAGACTGAATTTTTGATTGATTTGATAATTTCATAGATATAGTTTTTTGTGATAGTTTGAAGGTAAAAATATAAAACTATTTGTTAATATTTTACAAATATTAATTGCTTTTTCAATGGTTAATAATCATATTGATTTTAATCTCAGGCGCAACCTGCTGCAATAGAACGACGCAGGTACGCCTTGTTAACCTGCGTCGAGCATAATGGTTTTTGTTTTTTATTTACGACCTCCGGCTTAACGGGGTATTTATAGGCTAATTGATTCTGATGAAATGGGAGTGATCTATTTTTTTACCCAAGCAGGTTTTAATTTAACAACCTTTTTGTGTATTGGGCAATTCTCTATGTGTGCACCGGGCAGATAGCCTGTGCTCATTAGGAATTCGTTTACAATTTCGCCTCCTGTGAATTTGAATGTTTTCTTGAATAGTTTAGTCCATTCCTCCTTGGTTTTTGGATGATGATGATCCAACCATTTTTTGAATGATCCATGTTCCTTTTGCAGCTGCATGATGATGTTAGCGTTGTGAATTGCAGCATCAACCTTTAAACGGTTACGAATAATGCCTTCATCGCTCAGTAAACGTTGTCTATCCGCTTCGTTGTAGGAGGCAACTTTTGCGATGCTGAACTGATGGTACGCTTTTTTGAAGTTTTGCTGCTTGTTTAGGATGGTTGACCAGCTTAATCCTGCCTGATTAATTTCCAGCACCAATCGTTCGAAAAGCTCATTATCATCCTCAATTGGGAAACCATAGGCTGTATCGTGATAGATACGGTGAACATTGGTTTCGTTGTAGTTTAGTATTGCTTCGCAGTATGATTTTGGTTTTTCCATGGTTGTTCAGGTTGTTAATGTTTTATGAATAAACCCCAACCCCTTAAAAAGGGGCTATAACAGAGCGATGCAGTGGTTTCCCCTCCTTTTTTAAGGAGGGGTAGTGGTTTATAGTTATTATTAGCACTAGCTAATTATATATTCTCTCTTCCTAATTATGCTATACGCATTTATAATCATCAATATAATTAGTACGCAAAAGGCTGCAACAATCCAAATGCTTAGGTTTAGGATAAGGGAAACCAAAAATATTGATACCCCCAATAAAGCCATTAGAAAGAACATCTTAGCCATATTGCTGCCTTTTTGCTGCATATCACGGGCTTGGGTAAATGGGAGCGGCATTTTTGTTAGGATGATTGAGTAGAGGTTTATCAAAATAATTAGCATGCTTCCCATAACCAGCCCGGGTACTTTTGAAACTCCCCAAATCATTAATGTTATTGCTAAAAGCACCATCACCAAAGGGAGAAAGAATTTAAGGAGTAGGGCTTTAATTGCACCAGTCAGGATATGCCCATGATTTTTGATTGGGAGCGCCTTGTAAATCCATGCTCCTTCGGGGGTATCGGTGTATGGTAGTTGCGTGATTGCGGTTGTTCCAAAGAACCCGAAGAATAGGAAGAAGTAAAAGTTTTTGCTCTCGCTAAGCTTTTGGATGGTGTTCGCGAAGCTGGAGAAATCGGGTTTAATCATCAGTACTGCCATTACTATAATAATTCCGAATGATGGGTAAACCGCTTGTTTAAATTTTCGATCACGCTTGGTGATTGACATGGCTAGTTTCCATCCTATTTGCTCCATTTCGGAGATGCAGAAGAGACGAAGTGGGCTAAATTTGGTTTTACCTCTTTCAACCGTTTTCTCACTTTCAACGCTCTCGGCTGCTCCTTCGCTTAGCACTCTGCTATAACCCCCCGAAAGGAATCGTACCAAGAATATTGCTCCTGCAATGCAGACTAAAAGGGCTATTGATGCAAGTAACATTATCTCCAAATTTATCTCTTGGAAATTAAAGACCTCAACAAAGCCTGCAAGCCAAGCCGGGGGGATAAGGTATGTCCACCAATGGATTGTCATGGTTGAATTACGAAGCGCATCGCTCTCCATTATCCGTGGGAGGAACTGATAACCCCCGAATATTATCACGGCCATGACTATTTGGAGGTACGAGACCATGTCTTTGAATCGCTCGCCAGAGATTACCCTTGATAAAGCCATGTAGAAGAACGTGGTGATAAGTAGGGTTATCCATGCACACAGCCCAACGGCAATTAGAAAGGCAAGGAATGCTATTGCACCGTGTTTGTATGCTATTACGATGGATGATATCGCAGAAAGCGATAGTGCCATAAATCCTATGTAAAATTGTATATGAAGCAGTCGGGCTAGGAGTAGTGTTCTATGGCTTATTGGGCGGACGAGTAATATTTGATTATCCCGATGATCCAAAAGTACGCTGGAGAACTCGGTAATTATGGATGATCCGAGCATTGTCATGATAATCCCAAAGCATATTGTAAGGTTAAGTAGAAAACTACTGATTTTTGAGAATCCAACGGCAATAAATATCCCAAGGATTAGGAGAATTACTAGCTGGAATGTAAAAGTTTTTTCCGATTTCCCCGATGCGTGAAACATCGAGGGGCTACGGCGAAAATCCATTGATAGCTTTGTTCTAAGGATTATTTCTACCTGATTGTAATCGGCTCCCCACCATTGGATTGGATGCTTTAGCAGACGGATTATGAACATTGCAATTTTTTCCATGGCTACTTCTCCTCAAAGGCTTTGCTGAAAATATCGGAATTAAATCCGCTATCCTGATTCCCAGTAAGGTTTGCAAATAGCTTTTCGAGGGTTTCGGCCTTCTCGGTTTTTAGCTCATCGAAAGTTCCATCGGCAAGCACTTTGCCATCGTTAATAAGGATTATCCTATCCGATATCTTTTCAACAACATCCATTAAATGGGAGCAGAAGAAGATTGTTTTGCCCTCGGCAGCCATCCGGGTAAGCATTTCCTTAACAAGGATAACCGAATTGGCATCAAGTCCGGAAAGCGGTTCGTCAAGGAAGATAATATCGGGATTGTTTATAATACCAGCCATGATTAGGATTTTCTGCTTCATCCCTTTGGAGAAGGTATCCATGCGCTGATCGGCATTTTTCTCCATTCCAAAAAAGGAGATCAAATGGTTAATTCTCGATTCTAAATTATTCTTCGCAATTCCGTATAGAGTTCCAATGAAATTTAAGTATTCACGGGGAGTTAGGAGATCGTATAGTGCGCCATTCTCTGGAACATATCCAATTCGTTTTTTAATCTCAAGGCCTTGATCCTTTAAATTCATGCCGAATACCTGAATATCGCCTTCGAAATCTGTTATAATACCACAGAGTATCTTCACCGTAGTACTCTTGCCCGCTCCATTAGGGCCAATATACCCGATAATCTGCCCTGCCTTAATATCCAAATCGATTCCCTTCAACACCTCATTACTCGATTTTCCTTGAGAGTAGGTTTTTCTAAGCCCTCGAATTGAAATTAATAGATTTTCCATTTGTTCTCCGTATTAAATCCATGTTGATTATAAGAAACTGTTTAAGTTTTATAAAGAATGCTGAATGTCTATTATATGCATTCTTGAACGATGTATGGTTAAAGGAATCCCCTCCTTTTTTAAGGAGGGGTAGGGGTGGTAATCAATACAAATGCAATTATTCCAAATTTACCCCCTTGTGTTCCCCCTTAAAATAAGGGGGAAATCCTACCCACATTGACCCATCAAATATCTTTAAATATCAAACTATAATAATTTAAACAGTTTCTAAAAGTTGATAAAATTATAAAATCTTTATTCATCCAAATACTTATTTGAAAATAAGATAATAATCAACTTGTAACCAATAGTTAGTGTAATGTTAAGTATGAATTTTAACTGACGGGTTTACCCGTCAGTTATACCGCTGATTATTAATACTACAGAGTGGTAACAGACGGGTAAACCCGTCTGTTATACCCCTAACTATTATTACATCTGGATTTGATTAACATTACACTAACAACTTTGATTAATCTTGTAAACCTAACGCTGCTATGGAGAATTATCGAGCCTGAACTATTTTATCAACACCTTTGTTTGTAGGGTAAACCATGATTGTTAATAAATGCTTTTAACCCAATTGCATTTAGGCAAAGAATTATTGAACAAACTTTTTACCTTTACAAATATTTAGCTATGACGACAATAAATTTAAAATCAGGCGATAAGGCTCCCGAGTTTACCTCGGTTGACCAGAATGGTAAGCCGATTAAGCTATCGGATTACAAGGGGAAGAAACTTATTCTTTACTTCTACCCGAAGGATAATACATCTGGCTGCACTGCCGAGGCATGTAGTCTTCGCGATGGTTACGAGCAACTTGGCAACCTAGGATACGAGGTGGTTGGGGTTAGCCCCGATAGCGAGAAATCGCATCAGAATTTTATTAAGAAGTACGAGTTGCCATTCCAATTAATTGCCGACAGCGATCAAACTGTTGCAAATCTATACGGCGTTTGGGCTGAAAAGAAGATGTATGGCAGAAGTTACATGGGTATTCTAAGAACAACATTTCTGATTGATGAAAAGGGTGTTATAACCCACATAATATCTAAAGTTAACACTAGTGATCACGTAAATCAAATCCTCCAAATAGTTGAAAAAACCTAAAAACATTAATCATATAATGGAAAAAACTGAAAACAAAGAGAAGAAGGAGATCAGTAAAGATAAATTAAAAGCCCTTCAGCTCACTCTCGATAAAATCGAAAAGGATTTTGGGAAAGGTTCTATTATGAAGATGGGCGATAAGGCCATTTCTGATATACCTAGCATTTCATCTGGCTCTATTGCACTGGATATTGCCCTTGGAATTGGTGGTTACCCAAGAGGACGTGTTGTTGAGATTTTTGGCCCTGAGTCATCGGGAAAAACAACCCTTGCAATACATGCAATTGCTGAAGCACAGAAACTTGGTGGTATTGCTGCAATAATCGATGCTGAACATGCTTTCGACCGCACATATGCTGAGAAGTTGGGTGTTGATGTTGAAACTCTACTTATCTCTCAACCCGATAACGGTGAGCAAGCACTTGAGATAGCCGATAATCTTATTCGCTCAGGTGCAATTGATATTATTGTGATTGACTCTGTTGCAGCCCTTACACCAAAAGCCGAAATTGAAGGTGAGATGGGTGATAGCAAAATGGGATTACAGGCTCGACTCATGTCGCAAGCACTACGTAAACTTACAGGAACAATCAGCAAAACCAATACGTGCTGCGTTTTCATCAACCAGCTACGCGATAAAATTGGTGTGATGTTTGGCAATCCCGAAACCACTACAGGTGGTAATGCCCTTAAATTCTACGCTACCGTTCGTGTTGATATTCGTAAGCTAAACCAAATAAAGGATGGCGATGAATCAACAGGTAATCGTGTACGTGTAAAGATTGTAAAGAATAAACTTGCGCCACCATTCAAAAAGGCTGAGTTTGATCTTGTTTACGGAGAAGGTATCTCCAAAACTGGTGAAATTATCGACTTGGGAGTAGAATTGAACATCGTTAAAAAGAGCGGCTCATGGTTTAGCTATGGCGAAACCCGCTTAGGACAAGGTCGTGACGCTGTACGTCAACTTTTAATCGATAATGTTGAGTTATCGGATGAGTTGGAGAAGAAGATTAGGGAAGCACTAAAGAATAAATAAGATATTTGGAACATTAACCCAATCAGGGTTTTAAACCCTGATTGGGTTTTGATACCATATTTATATACGATTTACGTGCATCCATAAATTGAGTTGGAATCCCAAAAAACATCATATAAATCTCCTATTAGCAACATCAATTTAGCGAAATCATTTGTAAATTTAAAGTTTTAGATCAATATCCTAATTTGATAAATTTGGAGCAATAAGATAGATGACAGCACAAAATGTAATAGAACAATTAGGTTTAGATAGGGCTGTATCTATTGATTCAGATAAGAATAATATATCTGAAAGTCAATTTATTGTTTTAAATCAAGTAAAAGAAAAAGAGTTTGGCGTTGACGAGGTATATTTTTGCACAGATGAAAAGGGAAATAGTTATCCAGCCGTTTTTATAAAAAAGGTAAATTCATTCGATACTGAAACCTTCAAAGAAATATCCGAAATTCATAGAAAGATATGGAATTATAAGAAAGTAATTTTTTTGTATGTTTATTCTGAAACCGAAATTCGTATTTATAACTGTGCAGAACAACCACTTATAATAAAAAAAGATGAATTTGATTATAGCAAAGAACTTGAGAAACTTGAAATAAAATCGTATAAATTTTCCGATAAGAAAAACCTTGAAGAACTCAACACCTTATTCTCCTCAATAGCCATTGATACAGGAATAATTTGGACAATCGAGGAAGCCGAATCAATTAGGAAAAAAATAAATTTACAACGTAGAGTTGATAAATATCTTGTTGAAAGCCTTGTTAATACAGCTAAACAACTTGAAAAGCAAGGTCTAGAAATTAATTTTATTCACAAAATCATTATGCGTTCTTTGTTCCTTCTATATCTTGAAGATAGAGGAGCAACCGATGAGAAATTTTACTCCCAAATAATAGAAGGAGCAAAATCATATTTTGATATTTTAGAAGATAGAAAGGCAACTTATGATTTATTTAAAAAATTAGAATCCCATTTTAATGGGAATGTATTTACTTTAGATGATGGAGAATCAATAAACGAAGAGCAACTCCGATTAATAAAAAAGTGTTTTATTAGTGGTATTGACAACACACCACAAACAAAACTTTTTGAGGATTGGAGATTATTCGATTTTAATATTATTCAAATAGAATTACTAAGCGAGATTTACGAAAATTTTCTATTCGCAGTTGACCCCCAAAAAAAGCAACAAACAGGTACTTATTATACTCCTCCATCATTGGTTGAACTTATTTTAAACGAAAAATTACCAATAAATAGCTACGAGTATAAATATGACCTAAAGATTTTAGATCCCTCTTGTGGTTCGGGAATTTTTTTGGTGGAAAGTTTTAAACGTTTAGTAAAACGATACGAAAACAAGCATAAGGAAAAGTTAACGGATTTTAATAGGTTAAAACAACTGCTTACCGATAATATATTTGGTATTGAGATAAACCGTCAATCTATTAAAGTAGCGGCTTTCAGTTTATACTTGGCTTTAGTTGACAATTTGAATCCTAAAACACTTTGGCAAAGCAAGAACTATAGATTCCCTTATCTCATAAATGATCCCGAAGATATAACACTTAAAGAACAAGGGAAAAATTTATATCGAAGGGATACTATTGAAACTAATAAAGAAATTGAAAACATTGAGTTTGATTTAGTCATAGGAAACCCACCATTTGGGACAGATAAATTACTTTCATCCATAAGGAATTATTGTGACAAATATGGTTTCGCAAAAGAAATGGTCCTACCATTTTTGCATAAAGCCACAAAATTCTCACCTAATGGTGAAATTGCTCTAATTTTCAATACTAAGGTCTTAACAAATACAGGAAGCACATATCAAAACTTTAGAAAATGGTTGTTTAATGAATGCTATGTAGAAAAAGTTTACAATTTCTCAATTCTTCGCAAAGCACCAAAAGATTTCGGTGGTCAACTATTCGGCTCTGCTACGGGTCCTATTAGTATTGTGTTTTATAGAAAAGAAACACCTAAGAACGCTTCAGATCGAATCATTTACTATGCACCAAAAACCTATATAAAATCCAACGTAATTGAAGGGGTAAACATTGACAGTACGGATGTAAAATATCTACCAAGAGAAGAATGCCAAAAACCTGAAACCAAAATTTGGAAGGTTACAATGTGGGGAGGAATGGGAGATTGGAATTTGATGCAGAAATTAAGTAATCATCCAAAACTTTCTAATTTTATAGAAAAACAGAATATAGTGAAAGGTCTGGGGCTTCAGTTTTTAGATGAGTCAACTATTAATCCAATCAAAGACGACGAAATCCCAAGAGAATATATATTGCCTAAAAATATTAAAAGATATGCCTCTTTCGTTTTTTCAGATTTAAATGAAGGATTAACAGAAGAATCAAAAATCCATTATGCTAATTACTATAAAGTTAGTTCTAGTAAAATACCTCCAATCAATGTATTTAGACGAGTTGGGACAAAATTAGCATTTAAATCTTCACATATATTAATAAAGGAGGGACTTTCAGATTGGAAAGTTTGTGCTTCATATATTGAAAGGGAATGCTCTTTCAACAGCAAGGTTTTAGGTTTAAGGCATCAGGATACCAATATCCTTAAAGGATTAACATGTTTTCTAAATTCGCAGTTTGCATACTATTACCTATTGCTTTATTCTGCTTCTATTGGCATTGAACGAGAAGAAGTTAAACCTAATGAAATTTATCAAATACCATTTTGCCTTTCGATTGATAATTTGTATGAGTTGTCAAAAATGTATGATATGTTTATTTCTGACAATGAAAAAATGTCAAATACAGCCTTGGTAGATTTTGAATCAAATATTAACAAATATATTTTTGAATCTTATAATTTTCCAATAAATGAGAATGTTTTAATAAAGGATTTTTTAGAGTTTAGCGTTCCATTATTAACCAAACAATATGAAAATACTTTAAGTTACACAAAGACAGTGAAAAGTTATGCTGTTAAAATATCTGACTTACTAAACGATTTCCTTGAGGGACAAAATTTATATGCGAACACTACAATTTTTAATATACAAAGGTTTTCACCTTTGATGATGATTAAAATTTCTTTTGATACTTCACCAAAAGAGATTTTTGAATCACAAGAATTCGTTAATGACGAATTGAAAAAAATTGATAATCATTTATGGATAAAAGAAGCAACCAATATTTATTTCAGAAAAAAATTAAACTATAAAACTGGAGATGATATTTATATAATTCGTCCAAATCAGCGTCGATTCTGGTCACAGTCAATGGCCTTGGAAGATGCTTCAGAATTAATTCTTGAAATTTTAAATGAGAATTAATATGGGGTTAAACAACGACAAAATTCTTGTTTTTAAAAATGCTTTTGAGAGTAAATGTTTTCAATTAATTGTTGGTGCATACAATAATGTGGTAGTTGACAAATCAATTTCATTGAACCTTGAGGAAAATGATATTTCAGCAATTTTACACCACAATATTACTTTAAACCCTTTATCAATAAAATGGCAAATATTTTCAAAAACAGAAAATTATATTTATAAAGAAAATCGAAAAATCGAAAAGGGTTTTGCGAGTAAACAATCAAGGATTGACTTTGTTTTTTCAGTTTTTCATACAAATTTACGATTTGAATACTTTATTGAGGCAAAGAACCTTAATGAAAATGATTCTGCCCTAAAGCGAAGGTATATCGACACAGGAATTAACAGTTATATTTCAAAAAAATATGAAAACGGAAGTTTAGTCGGCTATTTAATTGAAGGCAACTTGGATTTGACAATTAGTGGAATTAATTCTTTGTTAAAAAAAGATGGTAGAAATACAGAAGTACTGCAACGTAAAACCTTCAAGTTACATAAAGACTATTTCGAGTCTGAACATAAAGAAGTAGGTGTTTTGAAGCATCTGATCTTTGAGTTTGCGAATAATTTGTAAACAAAAATGCCAAATTCAAAATCGTTCTAATTTTCTATGGATTACTACTTCTTCTGACAGATTCAACCTAAGCAACTCCATAATGACAAATTATTTTAAATTCTATTCCCCTCCATACTGCATCAGGTAAGCCTTTAGGAAATCGTTTAAGTCGCCATCCAAAATATCCTGAACGTTTGAGGTTTCATAACCTGTACGAAGATCTTTCACTAATTTATAGGGATGAAGAACGTAGTTTCGGATTTGTGAACCCCACTCAATTTTCTTTTTCTTGCCCTCAATCTCATCCTGAACTTCCCTTCTCTTTCTAAGCTCCAATTCGTAAAGGTGAGCCTTAAGGATTCGCATAGCGTTCTCCTTATTCTGAATCTGAGAGCGTGTTTCGGTATTCTCAACTACTATCCCCGAAGGGTTATGGTATAATCTTACACCCGTTTCAACTTTATTTACATTTTGCCCGCCAGCTCCTCCTGAACGGTATGTATCCCACTTAATATCGGCAGGATTTACCTGAATCTCTATGGTATCGTCAATTGCAGGGGAAACAAAAACTGAAGCGAAAGTGGTATGTCGTTTGGCATTTGAATCGAATGGTGAAATTCGAACAAGGCGGTGAACTCCATTCTCGCTCTTCAAATAGCCATAAGCCATTTCGCCAATAAACTCAATGGTTACAGACTTAACACCAGCCTCCTCGCCATTCTGTATATCAACTATTTTAGTGTTGTAACTATTTCGCTCGCCCCAGCGCAAATACATACGCATCAGCATCTCCACCCAATCCAAACTCTCTGTTCCACCTGCTCCAGAGTTTATCTTCATAATTGCACCAAGACGATCCTCCTCCTTACGAAGCATGTTCTTTAGCTCAAGATCCTCAATTTTAGATAGCGTCAAAGAGTATTGCTTAGCTACCTCATCCTCGGTTGCCTCACCCTCTTTAGCAAAATCGAATAGAACCTGAAGGTCGTCTATGCTCTGCTTTACATTGTTGTAAGATTGTGTCCAGCCTTTTATAGATGCAACTAGCTTAAGCTGTTTTTCTGCTTCCGTGGGGTTATCCCAGAAATTTGGTGAGTGAGTTTTCTCCTCCTCTTCCTCTAATTTAATAAGTTTGTTATCGATGTCAAAGATGCCTCCTCAGCGCACCTTCGCGCTTTACAAACTCTTTGATCTGTTCAATTGTTACCATTCTTCCTGATTTTGTGCAAAAGTAATAAAAAGAGTATAATGGGTGCTATTCTTTATAAAACCATTTGGTATATCTTTGGGTTAACAAAAAAGGTTTTCACGCAAAGTCGCTAAGCCGCAAAGAACATAAGATTGATGAAGAACACCGTTAAAAATAAATTGAAATATTATGATTAGAGTATGCCTAATTGAACTTACAGTTTGTGCGCAAAGAGAAAAAATCTTAGTTTTTTCTCCCTTGGCGTGCCTTGCGCCTTTGCGAGAAACCAACATGATGCAATGAAATTAATTATAAATCTAAAATATGACTAATAGCTTATTTATCGATTTACGTAGCGATACCGTTACCCGCCCAACTCCCGGAATGCTTGATGCAATGATGACCGCCAAGGTTGGCGATGATGTTTTTGGTGAAGATCCTACCGTTAATGCGCTTGAGGAAAAAGTAGCAGCAATGTTTGGTAAGCAAGCCGCACTTTACTGCCCATCGGGAACAATGACAAACCAAATTGCGATAAATGTCCATGTTAGACCCGGCGATGAGGTTATATGTGATCAAACAGCCCATATTTATAATTTTGAGGGAGGTGGCATTGCTCGCAATTCATCTGCATCTGTACGTTTACTTCAAGGCGATAGGGGCAGATATACTTCCGATGATGTTTTGGCAAATATCAATCCCGATAATATTCATAATGCTAGAACAAAACTGGTTGAAATAGAAAATACTGTTAATAAAGCGGGTGGTAGCTACTGGGATATCAAAGAGATTAGGAGGATTAGAGAGGTAGTAGACAAATTTGGGTTAAAACTTCATCTCGATGGGGCTAGACTTTTTAATGCAATTGTTGAAACGGGTGAGAAGCCAAAGGATTATGGAGATTTATTCGATTCAATTTCAATTTGCTTATCAAAAGGTTTAGGAGCACCAGTTGGTTCTGTACTTTTAGGAACCAGCGATTTTATTAAAGAGGCTCGTAGAACACGCAAAGCGTTTGGTGGAGCTATGCGTCAGGCAGGATTCATGGCTGCTGCTGGACTTTATGCTCTCAACAATAATATCAACAGGCTAAAGGAAGATCACCAACGAGCCAAAGCAATTGCTGATGTTTTAGCAAAACAATCATATGTAGAAGTGGTTTATCCTGCACAAACCAATATTCTTGTTTTCAAACTAAACCAATCCATAAAGGACAAGGATTTTATAAAGATATTGGGAGATAAAAATATTCATTGCCTCACAATGGGACCACAAACTATAAGAATGGTTACACATTTGGATTTCACCAGTGAAATGCTTGATTTGACGATTGGTGCTTTAGGGGAAATTAAAAATTAGGGTGTATTTATAAACGCTTAGTAGCAAGCGTAGAACAACGAAGACAACTTGAAACTTACAAGCCGAAAATAATTTCATAAGTGCTTATTTTGTATCTTTGTTTAATGAAAAAAACCAGAGAAAATAGGACTTGATTTTGAGGTTGACAGACTGACTAATATTGCAGCTTAAAACTCATTAATAAACATTAGTGTCCGATAAAAATAACAGCAATTTATTAAAGAAAAGAAACAACGAGGTTTTGAGATATATTGCGCCCCTACAGGGCTTATTTCTCTGCGGATATCATTTTTTCTACAAATATTATCGCGGTGCTACCGCTTTAAAAGCTGCAGAGCAGCAAAATATTTGTAGTAAATAAATTACAAATAATGGTCAAAGCTGCAGAGCAGCGTAATATTAATATACATTCTAAAACAGATGTCATTCAAAATTTCATCGGATAACAATGATTAATAAATATTTTCCAAAATGAAACGTAAATCAACAGAACTAGATGTGGATTTTATTGGTGGCCAAGATCCTATGACAAAGGAAGAAGAAAAAGCTATTAGCGAATTTATAAAAGTTCAGAAATTGCTTAGGGCTAAGAAACAGAATCGAAGTGCTAAAGCAGTTCGACAAAGTAAAAGTATTGTTTAATACCGATAATTATTCTTCCAGAGAACATAACGCCAGCCAATGACAAAGGATACATTCAAGAGAAGGTATTGGAAGATTTTGCATTCTAAATACTTTATTATTTTTTGAGTAGGAAGTGCATCTAACTCCCGCATTGTAATTGCTCTCAAACGTAATCTAAACCCCTAATCCCAAGAAATATCTAACAATACCATTAAACCAATACAACAATGAAAATTATCGACCTATCAAAATCAATTCAGTATAATCAGAATGATCCTTGGTTTATGAAAATCAAGGTAAAGCATACTTCTCATCGCAAATCGAAATTGCTGATTCGAATTTTGGGATTACCAGCTAAACTTTTTCCAAAAGGTTTTCAGGGATGGGCTATTGAAACTATCAAAATGGGGACTCACTCCTCCACGCACATCGATGCTCCTTGGCACTATTCCCCAGTTTGCAATGGTAATCCATCAAAAACTATCGATCAAATTCCTTTGGAATGGTGCTATAGCGATGGTATTGTTATAGATATGGCGCATAAACCCGATTTTGAAGCAATTACCGTAAAGGATATCGAAGAATTCCTAACCAGAGAAAAACTTGCGCTAAAGGAAGGTATGATTGTTCTGATAAAAACTGGAAGAGATAAGCTAGTTGGAACAAGAGATTACCCTAAACTGGGTACTGGTATGAGTGCTGATGCTACTAGATGGTTAATTGACCAAGGGATAAAAGTAATGGGCATCGATTCATGGGGATGGGATATACCCCTAAAATATCAAATAGAGCAAGCAAAAAAAACATCAAACCCTAATTTGTTTTGGGAGGCACACCTAGTTGGTATCGACAAAGAGTATTGCCATATGGAGCAACTTGTGAATCTTGATCAATTACCGTACACAGGGTTTAAAGTTGCCGTATTCCCCTTGAAAATTGTAGGAGCATCGGGGGCTCCTGCTAGAGTTGTGGCTATATTTGAATAGGTTTTTACAAATGAAATAGCGGAGTAAAACTATAAACCTAAGAAAATCTCCTTTGTGAATTGAAAGGCTTTTTATAATTTAGTCCTTTAAGAAGTTATATGTTCTGTTAAAATATATTTTAAAATTCTAATAATTAAAAAGTATTAGCTATGAAAAGGATAATTAAATTTTGGTGCTATCCATTATTCTTGATGGGTATTTTAACTGTTGCTACAAGCAGCTGCAAAAAAAGTGATGACGCATCCGATAGAAATTATTATAAGGGTTCAGCATCAAGGGGCGATTTGGTAACCTTTGAAATTAATAAGACCGATAAATCATATTCAATTAATAACGAAACAACAGGAAACACTGAAAGTGGAATCTATTCCATAATGGATGGTCAATTAAGCGGGGTTTACAAAGTTACCACAGGAGCCAATAATTTTTATGCCGTTGAATTGGACGATCAAGTTATTGCTGCCAACTTCCCATCGGGAAATAGCGAGAATAAGTTAACATTCGGAATATCTTCCAGTATTAACAATGTTGGAAAAGAGGCACAAATTGCTGGCGATTATATCTACATTCATTTTAGCAATACTGCCGTAAATGGTAATGTTCGAAATAAGGAGTGGGGAATTGTATCTGTTCTTCAAAGCGGAACTCTTTATATAAAACCTTATGCTACAGGAGGTACTCCGGGCATTTCAGGATTAACAACACTAGCACCCGAAAACTTTAATCTAACACTTCCTTTATCTACTGGAGATCTTCAAGGATCTTGGAGCGTAAATGGGAACGATAAGGTTAAACTTAACGTAGGAATCAATGGAACTCAATATACGGGCTTTTCTTATACATCTTCTACATCTGCAGTTTTTATGCTCGATATGGGTGTTGGTAATGGCTATATTCTTGGACTTAAAATTCCTGCTACACCTGTAAACATTAGTCAGCTAGCTGGTACGTATAAATATGTTGGTGTAGTTTCCGACGGAAAAAAACTTGCTGGAAATGCCATTATCAAAACTGATGGAACAGGCACCTGTGCAATTGAAAGCAACGGAATTCTTTCCGATAATGAATATTTTACAGGAATTACTCAATGTCCACATCTGTCAAATGTGCTATATGCTAACCATTTTGATCCCGATTTTCCTACCTACCAAGGGAAAGCATATTTTGTTTTAATGGGAGATATAATGATGTACTTTATATTTGATAATCAAGGTCTATTCAACGCCTATGGGGCTGGTGCAAAGATTACAGTGCCTTAGTTAACATGAGTTTGATATAATTTTTAACACGGAGATCTTAAGTTCTGAATCTAACAAAATGGTCGTTTTAATAAGATATAATCTTGATTTTATGATGTTTATTGATATTGAGAAACGCTGAGAACACAGAGGATTGTAGATTTTGCATAAATGCAAAATTTACAATGTAATTTCTTATTTCGAACAGACGTTAATTTAGTAAAACCTTCAAAAGATTATTAATTTCTTACCAAAGACTTTAAAAATCAATAGTACAGAGGTATAAAACTTCAATTTTCTGTGGTTTTATACCTCTCATTTATATTGAAAAACCTAGTACAAGAATGTCGTCCATTTGATCTAACTCCCCATTTGGTAGCGAAGGGTTTTTACGCCAATTCTCAATGTTGCTTTCCAGAATATCCCTTTGTTCGCAGAATGGTTTTTGGTGTATTGATAATAGTAATTCTCGAAGGTTTTTTCGCATAAATTTCCGACCATCAGGTCCACCCATCTGATCCTGATAACCATCGGAAAATAGGTAAATGCAATCGCCTTTTTTTAGCTGACGGGTTTCAGGAGTAAAATTATTCATTATTATGTGTAGCCCAACTGGCATGCGATCGGCCTTAATCTCTTCCACCTCGTTGTTTGATATCACAATCGCAGGATTGTAAGCTCCAGCAAAGGTTAACAACAGCGTATCAAGATCGATCACACAAAGAGCCATATCCATACCATCTTTGGTGGTTCCCTCGTAATTACCCTGCTTTAAGGATGTAATTACATTGCTACGCATTTGCCCCAAAATCTCATCGGGTAGATCAATCTTTTGCTCTTTAATAATCTTATTCATAAAACTGATACCCAACATGCTCATAAAAGCTCCCGGAACACCATGACCTGTACAATCTGCCGCAGTTACAATTAGTCGATTATTACTTTTACCAATCCAGTAAAAATCGCCACTTACAATATCCCGTGGTTTGTAAAGCACAAAACTATCGGACGTATTCTCGGCTAAGATTTCAATACCTGGCAAAACGGCTTGCTGTATCCTACGAGCATAGGTAATACTGGCTGTTATCTCATGTTTTTGAGCCAAAACAATTTGATGCTGACCCTCAATATGCTCCTTTTGAGCAACCACCTCGGCTGTACGTTCTTTTACAACCTGTTCAAGATGTTCTTTCTCCTTTTTGAGTTTCTGCTCGCGCCAACGAATGTAAAAAACAAGGGATGTTACAATTCCAATTATACAAAGAATATAAAACCAAAGAGTTTTCCAGAAGGGAGGCGAAATAGTTAAACTATATGCTACAGGTTTAGACCAATGTACACCATCAGAGGTGGCGCAAACATTAAAAATATAATTCCCATTATTCAAACCTGCATAGGTTACGCTACTATTACTAACAGAAGGTGACCAGTTGGTTTCGTTTGGTTCGAGTTTATAACGATACCGAACTTTTTCGGAATTCCGAAGGAAAAGACCATCAAAATCGAAGGTAATATGGTTCTGGTAGTACTTAAGTAAGAGATCTTGGGGTACGCTAAACCATTCCAAGAGTTTTTTGCCTTTTGCCTTCCAATCCACCGATTCGAATGAAAGCCGAATACCTGTAATGTGAATCACAGGGGTTTCCGTAATTGTATCTTCTAACTCTGGTTGATACTGGGTTAGTCCATTTACAGTTCCAAACCAAATTTGATTCTTAACATCTTTACAAATTGAGTTTTGAGCCGTTTCACTCAGCTTAAACCCATTAGTTTTGTCATACGAAGCAATTTTAATGAGCTTGGTTAAACTTCTATCAAAATAAATCTTATTAAAACCAAGTGTAGTTCCAGCAATTAGAATGGTATCGTTATAAAAGAGTAGCGAGTTTATGGTTTTTGCATTGAGCGAGTTACTAAGAAATGGAACAATAGTATCTTTCTTAGCATCATATCTATAAATACCATTACTTGTGCCAATATAAAGTTGGTTTAGTTTATCAACTGCCAAAGCATGTATCTGCAGATCAAATAGCCCTTCGGCTTCATTAAAGTCACGATAATTTCCAGTTATGGGATGAAATTTTGCCAATCCTCCCATGGTTCCCATCCAAATATTACCATTTAGATCGGAGATAACCGTTTGCACTTCGGGGTGAATTAAGCCATTCTCTTCATTTATTGTGTAGATTTTATTCGTTTTAATCTCGTTGTATCCAACATCGGTTCCAGCATAGATTGACCCAAACTTATTCCAATAAACACAATTAATGTTATTGTCTGCCATTCCATCGTAGGTGGTTAGATATTTGAATCTCCCATCTTGCATTATCGCTAGTCCTTCGCTTCTGGTTCCTATGATCAGATTTCCAGAATTATCAAAATCGATGGATTTTACTTCATTGCTATTAAAACCGTTATTCTTACTAAAGAATTGAGAATTAAGTCTATTGTTGAAGAATGAAACTTTTGCAAGACCTTTGCCATCCCCTCCAACCCATAATGAGCCATGAGAATCTGCTTTAATAGCAAGAACTTGCGTTCCGGGGAGTCCATCCTCTGATGTATAATGTACTAGATGAAACCCTTTGAACATGGAGAGTCCATTCATTGATCCCAACCATAGGTTACGATTCCTGTCGCGATAAATGTTAAGTATTTGATTTCCGGGCAAGCCATTCTTACTCGTAATATTTAGCATCAGCCCATTATTCCATCGATACAGCCCATTCTCCTTTGATCCAAACCAAACCTGATCAGTACCCTCGCAAAAGATATCCCAAATGCTCCGATCGGCTATACCCTCTTTAGTTCCAAAGGGAATTACATTATAGCCGCTCTTCTTTTTGACAAGTTTAAAAGCACCAGCATCAAGAGTTCCAAACCAAAGATTTCCTTTGGCATCTTTATCAATGCAGGTAATCTGATTGCTTGGTATTGCCACCGAATCCTCCAGATTGTAAACCTTAAGGTTACTTGTAACCATATTTATCCCACCAATCATGGCAATCCAAGATTTTCCATTTGAGTCATGTAGGATATCGAACACAAAATCTGATGAAAGACCCTTCTTTTTGTCAATATTTTCAATAGAAAGGCTATCATTTTTCAAGGAAATAATATTAACCCCGGCATCGTTTGTGGCAACCCAAACACGATCCTTGCTGTCGGGTACAAGTTTTATAACTGCAGAGCCAAGTAATCCGTCCTTGGCTGTAATTTTTTTCCAATTTGTACCATTGAAGATGCCTATGCCCATATCGGTTCCAACCCAGATGTTTCCATCGGGTCCTTCAACAATACTGCGAACAATATTTCCGGGTAAACCCGAACTGCGATCGAATACGGTAAATTGTGAGCCATTAAATCGAGCAACACCACTTTCAGTTCCTAACCATAAGTAGCCCCGAGCATCCTGAAAAACAGAAAAGACAGTTGATTGAGGTAGCCCATTTTCAAGGCTATAGTTAGTGAAATTATAGAGTTGACTGTAGCCTTTGAAAGTTAGAGTCAGCCCGATAATAAGTGTTGCTAGAACGAGATACCGTTTCACCATTCTTTACGGGTTTTGCTTCTTTATGAAAATAAACTGACCTCCTTCATCACCAGTGTTGACAATAGGACTAAAACCAGGAGTTTGATTTGAATTATTGATTACTGCAACTTTAAGATCGTTATAAAGTTGGCTGGCATCGAAGAACTGATTCTGATTGTTGCTCAACGATTTAAGTAGATAGTAAGTAAATACTGAGTGTCCATCCTTACCTCCATCCATCACAGGTTCAACTCCACCCGAGGTTAATGCAGTACGTGAAGGTTTTGAGTAAATCTGATTATAATACTTAAATGAGTTCTCGTAAGGAATGGTAAGCGTTTTGCCTCTAAAAATATCGCCGCTAAAACAAGCATCAGCAATTAGAAATGTGTGCTTTGATTTTATTCCACTAAGGAATGCTTGAATATCAGTATTTGAAATTAACCCTGAAACGGAGCTATTGGTAGCATCAACGGGTACCCAAAAACCTCGCTGTAGCGTTTCATTATAATCACCATGACCCGAATAGAATATCAATAGGTTATCATTCTCACGAACGTTTGCCATCAACCATTCATATTCCTTAAGGATATTGGTTCTAGTGGCTTGCTCGTTGAATAGAGTACGTATTGATTGAAACTCATAATTTTCAGTTAGCTTTTCGTTAACAGCTTTTGCATCGTTAACTGCATTTTTTAAAGGTTTCCATTCCCCAGAATAGTTATCAATTCCAATGATTAGAGCAAAGTAACGTCCAATAGAAACTTCCTGAATAGCTTTTGCCGCTTTAAGGCCTTTTAATGGGTCGTTACTACCACGCATCAAGGCAAAGTCCTGTACATTTTGCACATCACCTGTTTGAACTGGTTGATTTAATGTAACGGAAAAAGCCTTTTCTGATTGTCCCTCCAACTGAGCACCTTCAGCCTTTAGTTTTATTTCAATACTTTTTAAATCAACGCCTTTGTTGACATAGAAAACTAATTCAACATCTTTTTGAGTACCTGCTTTCAGCTGCAAATTGGTTTCACTTTCCAACAAAAGGATGTTTGCAGGTAGGGTATAGAGCAGTTTTACATTATTAGCATCTTCTGCTGATTTATTGCTTATGGTAAAATTTAATTTAACGGATTGACCTGCAGTAATCAAACCAGATGTTGATGAAAATTTTTCGTTTGTAATAGCCAGATTTGGGAGCTGAGCATTAGCCGTTGTAGATAGTTGCCAAACCTTCAAATAGTCAATTTGGGTTGATGATTTTTCGGCTACCTGAAAACCTATACCATTACCAAAAAATGGTTCAAAAGGCATTGAATAAACAAGTTGTTGATTTAAGAAAAAATAATACTTTGTTCCGATTTTACGTACTGTAAGGGTGTTATAAGTATAATTATTAATGAGTTTTGTGGCAGTAACAGGAACAAAATCAATAAAAGATTTACCAGTAAACTTATCGATGGTAAATTGACCTTGTCCATTAAAAAAGAAATCGAACTGCTTAGATTCAGCAGCCGATTTCCCCCATTGTAAACCATTAAACTTGTTCTGTATTCCTTTATCGAGGCGTATTTTTAGTTCAATTTCAAAATCTTTGCTTTGATCAATAAAAACCTCTTTGAAATCCTCCTTTGGGACATTCTCATACGATTGGAAAAAAAGAGTTCCATCTTGAAGATTCTGAAACCATACATTCTCTTTAATCCCCAAATACCAATTGTTCTTGTTATCAGTAAAGTCATCGGTAAATAGGGCCACTTTCTGATCAAGAGAATAGGCATTATAAATCTCTGGGTTAACTGCAACTTGACTTTGTGCTTTACTAAAATTAGTAAATCCCACTAAAACAGTTAAAACGATTTGGCAAAAAGTAGATGGTTTCATCTGTACAAAATTTTATAAAGAATTAATATATAATTACTTATCATTTTTCTTCGAATGATATAAATTACTTAGGCTCAGATGAACCCCAAGGGGCTCAGCGAAGCTAAATGTCCATGTTTTGGTATTTGCGCTTGGTCCCGCCTAACGCGGGATGGACATTTCATAGTTAGGATTAAAATTATTCAAAAAAGAAGACACTTTTCAGCATGGCAAATAACGCCATGTTTTTCTTAATCTCATTTATCAATTCGTACAAAATGGCGTTCAAATTGACAAAAAACGACATTCAATTCGATTAATTTTTTTGTTTTCTGAGATGATAATAATCAACAAATTTATTTTTCAATCATTTCACGCTGTGTATCAGCAATATAACAAGCAAAAAACTATTAAAACCGACAATCAAATTGAATAAAGTTTCATAGGAGGGAATAGTAAAGATGACTATTTTAGCAGCATTGGATAATTACGAGGCTGGATATAATCTTAACTTTTATGAGTTCGAATTTTCATTTTTTAACTAATTCGCTTTTAGTTGTTGTATGTTTGGTAATGGGGTCGTCTTTTCTATCGATACCTATACCAAAAAAAGAGGGTTTAAAAAGCTATCGGATATCACTTAAAGTATTGTCTGGAGCATATTTCGCAATGAGTTTATTAACAATTGCTGTTCTAGCCTTTAATCTTGCCGACAATTCTAGAGAACATTTTACATTTATTAGCATTCTTATATCTTCTTCACAGGCGCTATTATTCACTTTTACTCTGATTTCACTGATCAACCCAAATTTCGTTAAACTCAAAAATGTATTTAACCATTTAGTACCATACATTTTATTTCTTAGTCTTTACCTTATTTCGAATTCAATATACGATGATCCCAAAATTATCCTATTAAGATCTGTAACTGAAAATGTGAATAACCCAACAATATGGGTTAGAATGCTGTTCTTAGCATACCTAATTTTTCAGCTAATTTACTATACCTTTCTATTTATCAGGGAGGCAAAAAAGTACGATAATGAATTACTTAATTACTTCTCGGAGGTAGTTCAGCTAAAAATGAAATGGGTTAGAATCGCATTTTTTTCAGCACTTACTGTAGGCATTATTTCTATGGTTGTAAATTTTTTCCCTAAGCAGTATGATTGGTTAGCAACATTGCTATTTGCCATTTTTTATTTTGGATTTGCACAGGAGTACATCAAGTACAATAAGATTTTCAGCATTATTGAACCTGCAATACTAGTTGAAACAATCGAACCTACTCCAATACAGCCTCAGGTTCGTACAAAAGCTGATTGGAAATTCTACAAGCAGCAGATAGTTAGCCATCGCTACTATTGTGAAATAGGCATCAATATCGAAGAGATGGCTAGTAAGTTAAATATTGGAAGAACAACCCTTTCTACATATATTAACCGCGAAGAGGGTGTAAATTTTAATACATGGATTAATATGCTACGCATTGAGGATGCAAAACATATTCTTATTGATAATCCTGATTATTCCATTGCTATAATCTCCGAAATGGTAGGCTACACAGAGCAAGCCAATTTTAGCCGGCAGTTTAAGTTGATTACAGGAGAATCACCTTTAGTTTGGCGCAAGAAGTCAGCGGCTTCGTAAATATTTTCATTCCTCAAATAAAATCGTTTTTATCAATTCGTACACCACTTTGTATGAATTGATAAATAGTCTTGTTAATGAGAATCTATCTTTGCATGCCTTAAGTCCATCTTTTAAGAAAAACACTTAACTTATTATGATACAGTCACAAATCAACTCATCATTTACCCTTATTACTTGGGTATCAAAAGTATTTAAAGCAACTATGCTGGGGGTATTGTTTCTACTTTTTCCAATGATTAGTAATGCTCAAAATAACTGTCTTTCCTTTGATGGTACAGATGATTATGTAAATCTTGGACCACTTTCACCAACCGGTAACTTTTCAACAGGGTTTACCTTTATGGGCTGGGTGAAATGGAATGCATTTAACTTTTATGCACCGGTGTTCGTTTTTGGCGATGGTGTTAATAATAGCGACAATGCTAATCAAATTTCGATTTCAGGTTACGCTACACTCAATGGTATAAGCGTACGCTGCTCAAATACTAGTTTAATAGTTCAAGGTTGTACAGCATTAAACCAATGGGTACATATTGCTGTAACAGTTACAGAGACAGGTAGTATGACTATCTACGTAAACGGATCAAGTGTTTCATGGTATAATGTAAGCCCAATTTCCAATGTTGTTCGAACTTCTTGTACTTTAGGAACAGCAACTTATTACAATAAATTTAATGGTTGTTTAGATGAAATCAGCGTATGGTCTCGTGCACTCACCGTTACTGAGATTCAAAACAAAATGAATTCTTCATTAGCGGGCAATGAAAGTGGATTATATGCCTATTACCATTTCAATCAGGCTGCGCCGGGCGGAACCAATACAGGTTGTACAACTCTTTTGGATGCAGGGGTTAATGCAAAGAATGGTACACTTACAAATTTTGCATTAACTGGCACATCATCTAACTGGCTTTCAAGTGATATTCCAGTAACAATCGATAATAATGCTCTTGCATTTGACGGTACAAACGATTATGTAAATTTAGGAACAGTATCCCCAACTGGAAATTTCTCAGCAGGTTATACCTATATGGGTTGGGTGAAATGGGGCGCATTTAATTCTTGGTCACGACTTTTCGATTTTGGAACAGGTGCTGGCTATAACAATATCATGTTGGCAAATAATTCAACAAGTAACTCTCTTACATTATCAAATTATTTAAACACAACCCCGTATCAGCTAACCACTGGAAATATTTTAAGTCCGAATCAATGGGTTCATGTGGCGGCAACCGTTTCAAATACGGGAGCAGCAAAAATATATGTTAATGGAGTTGTAGCTGCATCCGGAAACGTTTCAGCACCAGTTAATATAGCACGAAACCTATGTTACTTAGGCAAAAGTAACTGGGTTGCTGATGCCTATTTGAATGCAAGCATGGATGAGGTAAGCTTTTGGACTAGAGCCCTTACAGCAGATGAGATTAATACTAATATGAATTCCTCTCTTACTGGTGGGGAAACAGGCCTTTATGCATATTACCGATTTAATCAGGCCTCGGCAAATGGAACAAATACGGGATTATCAACCCTGTTTGATGCAACGGCTAATGGGAAAAATGGAATACTTACAAATATGTCGTTGTCAGGTATCTCTTCAAATTGGATTTCAAGCGGAGCTCCTGCATCAACACAAAACAATGCACTCTCTTTTGATGGCACTAACGATTTTGTAGCCATACCAGCATTAGCTAGCAACCTTACACAGTTTACCATCGAAACATGGTTTAACGCAAATAACTTTATATCAACTCCTTTCAGCGGAATCTTTAATACAAATAGTTGGGTTAATGGTGATGTTCATTTCCAGTTAACTAACGCAACGATTCAACTTGCTGTTTGTGGCTCAACTGTTGCAACTGTGAACTATTCCTTTTCGCCAAACACTTGGTATCATCTGGCTGCAACATACAATTCATCGACTAAAAAAGTAAATGTTTATGTAAATGGTACTTTAGTTCAGAATGTAACCTTAGCTACCGCTTTAAATGCAAATTTCACAGCTGCAGAAATTGGTGCTTTTGGCGCATCCCGCTACTTTGCTGGGAAGTTGGACGAATATCGGATATGGAACACAGAGAGGACAGCAACCGATATCAGCACTAATATGTACAAATCTTTTAATGGAACAGAATCAGGATTAATTGCTTATTTTAATTTCAATGAAGGAAATGCTGCTGGGACAAATGCAGGTATAACATCTTTAAATAATGGAATTGGAACAAACCATGGCACCCTAACCAACTTTGCACTAAGCGGTACAACATCCAACTGGGTAACTGGTATAAAAGATAAACCTAGTAGCCACGTAACCAATTTTAGTGGTTCTGTGGTTAGTAGCAAAATGACATTAAAATGGACTGATGTCATAAATGGTAATTCTCCCGATGGTTACTATATTTTTGCTTCAAAAACGAACTCATTTACAGATCCCGTTAACGGTGTAGAACCTTCAATTGACAACGATCTTACCGATGGAGTTGGCGTTGTTAAGGTGCTTCAAGGTGTTCAAGTTTATAATGGTTGGATTAACGATGAGCTCAATACTCCCTATTATTTTAGAATTTACCCATATACAAATTCAGGTGTAAATACTTTGTATAACACCATCGCAACTGTACCTCAAGTTCAAGTGACTTCTGCAGGGCAATTTTCAATACAAGATGGAATAGCCTTCCCATCTCTTAATTATAGTGCCTTTGCTTGGGGTGATTATGACAATGATGGTAATTTAGATTTAATTATGACTGGCGACTCGTCTTCGGTTCCAATAACACGAATATTTAAAGGTAACGGACTTGGTGGCTTTGCACCTCAGTATCAAATAAAAATGCAGGGAGTAGAATACGGTTCCGTTGCGTGGGGTGATTATAACAACGATGGATATCTGGATGTTCTTTTAACAGGTTCTACAACATCTGCTTGGCCTCATACTATGTTCTCTAGGATTTATAAAAATAATAAAAACGGAACATTTACTGAGCAATCTCAAATAGATATTTTCCCAATAAATAACGGCTCAGCAATTTGGGGTGATTTTGATAACGATGGCGATTTGGATATCCTTTTAGCTGGAAGTGGTGTAGCAAAAATATATAGGAATAATGGCGATAATTCATTTACCGATTTAATTTCGTTGATTGGAGTAACTTACGGAGCCGCTACTTGGGGCGATTATGATAATGATGGCTATTTAGATGTTGTTTATTCAGGAATCGGTAGCGAAGGTAATAGAACCACAAAATTGTATAGAAACAATGGTGATAATACATTTTCGTTACAAACCAATACTGGATTACCAAATTTCTTGGGTCCTGTTGCGTTGGGTGATTATAATAACGATGGATTACTCGATTTATTTCTTGGTAATTATGATGGCAGCAAGATTTATAAAAATATGGGTAATAATTCCTTTACAGAACAAGCATCACTGGCTGCTGCTCAGGAAAATGGTTCTGCTTCGTGGATTGACTATGATAATGATGGTTTTCTTGATATTTTCGTAGCAGGTTATTCAAGTGGTTATGGCAGCGTTAGCGTAAAACTATACAGAAATACCGATGGCAATACATTTA
Source organism: Bacteroidales bacterium (assembly GCA_013141385.1). Lineage (NCBI taxonomy): Bacteria > Pseudomonadati > Bacteroidota > Bacteroidia > Bacteroidales > Bacteroidales bacterium. The sequence continues at coordinate 403,856 of JABFRB010000002.1, forward strand.
GCGAGGTTACTCCTCAGTCCTGGCCCACCCTTATAGGTCAAACTTTTTGGGCTGATTTCGATAATGATAATAGAATAGATTTTTTACTAGGAGGATATGGAAATTCATTCACTGGTTTGTATCACAACAACATAAAAACATTCAATACAGCACCACCAACGCCAAGTAATTTGAGTGTTTCCAAGCAGGTTCGGACAGGTACATTTAAATGGGAATATCCAAAGCTAGCAGAATCAGCAAAGTTCAATTTAAGGGTAGGAACATCTTCTGGATCTTCAAATATAGTAACTGCACAGTCGTTAGCTAATGGTACTCGGTTATTATACAATAACTCAACACTTATCAGGGATACCTCATTTACTCTTAATCCATTGAAAGTAGGGAACTATTTCTGGTCTGTTCAGGCAGTTGATGCTAATGGAAAAGCAAGCTCTTTTGCTCCAGAGCAAACCTTTTCAGTTGATACCATTCAATCATCCAATTTGGTAGCCTCCAACGTGAATAGTACAACAATCAAACTAAAGTGGAAACGAGGAAATGGCGATGGGTGCATAGTTTTCTGTAAGGCAAATAAATCAACCCCATCTTACCCCGTAAATGGAGTTATTTACAAACACAGCTCCCGTTTTGGTGAAGGTAGTCGAATTGCAGGAACCGATTGGTTTTGTGTATACAACGGGCAAGCCGATTCTGTTACAGTTTCGGGCTTAAATACAGGTTTAACGTATACCGTTCATGTAATGGAGTACTCTACTCTTAGCAATAGCGATAAGTATTTCCGAAAGGTAGTAGATAATAATATTGGGTACTTTAGCCCATCTCTTTATACAGATATACAAACCCTAGCCTCTGTGGGCGTTTTATATGGTTCTGTGGAATGGGGTGATTATGATAAAGATGGCTACCTTGATATCCTAGTAACTGGCGTCCTCGTTAGTAATCAGTTTTATGCAAGGGTATACCACAATAATGGTGATAATACATTTACACCCCTTGCCACCTTTAATCTCTTACTTCCCGATAATGCAATCACTCGTTATAATGATAGGTTCCTAGGAAAATGGGCTGATTTCGATAACGATGGCTACTTAGATATAGTGATTGTTGATGCTCATAATTACGGAAATGCCAAAATATTACGTAACAATACTGACATAAGCGGTACAACATTTACTCAGCAATTTGATTTTGGAAATGATTTTAGCACTGGAACTTGCGAGGATCTAGATAATGATGGCTATTTGGATGTTGTTCTTACAGGGGCTAATGATACTAGAATCTATAAAAATAATGGAAATTTTACATTCACCCTTCAAACTACCATCCCTTTTATGACCTATAACTCGTCCCTTTCGTGTGGCGATTTTAATAACGATGGTTTATCGGATATTTTATTAACGGGATATCATAAGTTAGGTGAATATAACTTTGCTGGTGCATCTAAAATATATCAAAACAAAGGGAATTTTGAGTTTGTTGAAAAAACTGATGTTACATTGGAGGGAATATGCTATGGTGTTGGTCAATGGGTAGATTATGATAATGATGGTCTTCTCGATATTTTTCTAACTGGCAACCAGCGTTTTAGTGATCCACCATTAACATTGTTATATCACAACGATGGGAATGGAAATTTCACATCTATATCAAATACTGGTATTGGAAGTTTTATGGACTCTAATGCCGATTGGGGCGATTACAATAACGATGGTTATTTAGATCTTATCGTTGGAGGACAGAATGGTGGCTTGTACACGAAAGTTTATCGTAATAATAAAAATGGCACATTCACTGAAGATACCGATTTTTTTATTACTGGTTGTTTCTACGGTTCTGCAAAATGGTGTGATTACGATGACGATGGAGATCTTGATATTCTATTCGCAGGAAATAATAATTTAAAAATATACCAAAACACTACTACTTCAATTGCAGGGAAATATGCTATAAATAAAAAGCCCAATGCGCCTACCAATTTAGAAAATGTTGTAACACCAAATAAGGTTACACTTAGCTGGTCATCAGCACTAAATGATGAAACCCCATCAATATCTATGAGTTATAATTTACGTTATAGAATTGTTGGAGCAACAAATTGGAGCTATGCACCGAGCACCAATGGTACTGTAAGGCTATTTAGCGCGTTAGGAAATGTTCAAATGAACAAACGAATCGACTTAGCCAATCTTCCTGTGGGTCAGTACGAATGGAATGTTCAGACCATTGATCAGGGATATTTGGGTAGCGATTGGTCTGCAAATGGAAATTTTGAGGTTAGGGATCTTCAAACCTTCTTCTCGGCAGAAATCGTTTGCCAGGGGCTACCTACACAATTTACCGATCAATCCGTTTCAACCGATGGTATAGCCTCGTGGAAATGGGATTTCAAGGATGGATCAATTTCAACAGTACAAAATCCTACACACACCTTTGCTGCTGGTGGTGCTTACACTGTAAAACTTGTAATTACTAGTACTGGAGGTGCAAAGGATTCGCTCGAAAAAAGTGTTACTGTAAAACCTAAACCAATTACAGGATTTACAGCAACTACTGCATGCCAAGGAACTTCAACCACAATTACAAATACAACAGATGCTAATGGTTTAACCATTGATTCATGGAGTTGGGACTTTGGCGATGGTCAATCATCAACCATTCAGCAACCCTCACCACACGGATATCTTAATACTGGAGATTATCTGGTTAAGCTTAAAGCTATTTCAAGTAATGGTTGTACCGATTCAATATCTAAAAATGTAGCAGTGGCAAGTTATCCAATAGCAGCAATCACTGCAAATGCCCCATTATCATTCTGTAAGGGCGATAGCGTAACCCTATCTGTTCCATATAATAATAAATTTATTTACACGTGGAAGGTTGACGGAACTAATCTTACTAATTCTGATTCAAGTAAATACATAGCCAAGTTGACAGGTAATTATGTTGTGGAAGTTGTTAATTCAATTGGAAATTGTACAACTTTATCATCTCAAGTAAATATCATTGCGCAAAATGCACCTGTAGTTCCACTAATCACTGCAAATGGCTCATTACAATTCTGTCAGGATGAATCGGTTACTCTTAGCGCAACAAACGTTGATGGTTACACCTATCAATGGAATTTGAATGGTGGTGCGGTTGGAGAAAATTCGAACCAGTATATTGCAAAAGATAAAGGAAAATACTCCTTAACTGTGGCTAATTCGAACGGCTGCTCTGTGAACTCAACCAACTCCTTAGATGTAGATGTACTTCCTAAACCAACCCTTCCAATTTTGAACCTAAGCGGGCCAACTAGTTTCTGCTCAGGGGGAAGTGTTACGCTTAACGCAACATCAAATTCAGAGTACACTTATAGATGGAAGAATGAGCTCGGTGTAATTAGCGGAGCAAATACAAACTCGCTAATAGCATCAACATCAGGAAAATATCAACTTGAGATATCCAATACTCAAGGATGCTCGGTGATAACCCCAGTGGTAAATGTTACAGCTAATACATTACCCGCCAAACCTATTATTGCCGAAGCAACTAACACCACGCTGTACTGTTTAGGCACCGAAGTTGAGCTTAAGGTTACAAACTCCTCATCAACGCTAAACTATCAGTGGAAACGATCGGGCGTAATTGTAGATGGAGCAACCCAATCAAACTATAAAGGTCGTCTAGCAGCGGGCGATTACCGAGTTGAGGCAAGTCAGGGTAACTGCGCTACAGAATCCGATATTATCACTCTAACCACCAAACCTGCACCCGCTAAGCCTAATTTATATGCATGGGGTCCCAACGTTTGGATTCTTGCGTGTGATAATAATTCGGCTAAAGATTATCGCTGGTATTATAACGATCAACTCATTGTTGGTGCAAAGACTAATCAATACGTTGCCAGACAAAACTTTGGCAATTACTACGTAGAAATCAGCGATGGTGGCGAGTGCTACGCCATGAGCGATATAATAAATATCCCAACGGGCAATGTTATTAATGGAATTGACGATCTTGTTGACGATGTGGTAACCCTATTTCCAAACCCAACAGATGGGCTAATTACAGTACTATTGGGCAATACGCTCTCAGGCGATTTGAATGTTGAATTTGTGGACGATTTAGGTAAAGTTATTATCCAAAATCAATATCATAATTCAAATGGATTTTCTATTGATCTTACTGGAGCACCTAAAGGAATATACTTCTGTAAGTTACATTATAAGAACAGTTTAGTTGTAAAGAAAATTATTAAACAGTAGGCCTTTATTCAGATGATTATGAGATACGTGCAATTGTTGAAAAGAAGAGTAATTCTCACAATATGTTTAGTGCTAATTGGAGGATATGCAATTTCGGCCGATTTTACCGATAAGCAAAAGGCTATTATTTATAACGAAGCAATTAAAGCCCTTAAAAACTATCAGCTATACACCAATCAATTGGCTGATCAAGTAGTTGATTTGGTTGAACTTAACAAAACGAGCCAAAAACTGATTGACCTATTCGTTAGCCGCAAGGCTATTGTTTACAACGATCTCGATCCTGCCCACAAATTAAGCGATGTTTATGAGATGGAAACCTATCTTGCAAACCTATTGCTTTGGTATCCCGATGGGATGAAGATCTCCTTGGATTTTGATAACCTTAAGGCAGGAAATATCATTTCGCATGGGAACGATATCTACACCGTTGATATTATGACCTCAAAGCGCATTGATGGCAACTACCTAAATCAGCAAAGAAATAACCTTACAGAGGAATTGCTTTACCGTATTGCATTCTTTCAGAAGAACAACGCATTCGAAAACTATAGGATTGCCGGTATTAGGAGCAATAAAACAAAAACGCTTGCCGATGATTCAAGGCTACTTGCAGAGGTTAAAAGCATCACCTTTTCCGAAAAGGATATGCAGTTGATTAAGGAGCAGACAAAATTCTTGCTGAATGACTATATCAATTTCCTAAACCTACTAACCGATCCCAAGGAGAGCCGTGAGGATAAAACCTATTACAGCATCTCATTTATGGGGCTATTCAAGGATTCAACCCAAAATGTAGCAAACGATATTGAACCAGATCCACAAAAAAGATGGGTGCCATTAAGCGATTACAAGAAAAACATCGTTTCATCGTACCCAGAGGGTATTCGTAATCTTGGACTGAATATCGATTCGGCTCAGTACGGGAAAGTAATACCCGAGGGGAACGAGAAGTATTACATTAACGGGTATATCGATAAGTTTTTCTCGGGGAAATACATGGCAAAAACGGTATTCCGCGATAACGCAAAGTACGACTTCAAGGTATCGTTCGAGCGTGATGAAAACACCTTTAAGAATTTTAAGCTTACAAGTATCGATAAATTTGGGGTTAACCTTTATAGCCAAACTGCTGCCAATGCCACGCAGGAGTTACCCAGCAAGCCCATTTCAACACTTAAAAGAAGCGGTTTATATGTAGGTTTCTCAGTGGGTGGTGGGATTGCAAGTCTTAAAGATCCTAATTTAACCGATAATAAAATACTTTCGTGGTCGGTTAAGGGAAAAAGCACAATAAACCTTCATGCAATAGCTACTTGGTATTTTCACGAGAGGTTGGGGGTTTCAATGGGTCTTGGCTACACTAAATTCAGCGCAAATGCTAATCTCTCAGGGGATTTTCGGAACACAGCATACTCCACCGATTTGAATAATGAATCCTACCTAAAAAATGTTTCCGCAAAATACGACTCCCTCCTAACCGTTAACTGCATATCTATCCCCATAACATTGATATTCCATAGCAATAGCAATCCTGAGAAATGGGGTATTTATGCCGAAACAGGCTTGGTTGCTTCGTTAAATATTAAGTCCAACTTCCATACAACAGGTAACTTTGCAACATCGGGCTACTACGAGCAACACCCTGTTCAGATTATCACTGCGCCTGAATTTGGCTTTGTTAGCCGCTCTAATATCGACAGTAAAGGGAAAAGCGATATTGCAGGTTTTAATTTATCATTTAAAACTTCTGTAGGCTTTACCTATCCTATTAGTTATTTTACAACAGTTTATGTTGGCCCTGAAATTATTTGGGGTTTGAATAACCTATCAAAGGCAAGTGAGTATACCGATGCTTTTGGAAATGCATCCTCGGCAAAAAAGGTTGTAAGTTCAAAATATGGTATTAAGTTTGGATTATCATACAAATTCTAGTAGAAAAATTATAAAACGATGAATATGAGATACGTATTGATTATTATTTTTTGTGGCATCCTTACCAATTCCTACTCTCAGGAGCCCTCAAAAACTGCTGCAAGTAGCAAGGAGGCAAAGATTGTTGATGAGATAAATCTTTCCGATGCCGATATCGAGGTTTTCAAAGAGCAAACAAAGCAGAAGGTTGATGAGTTCCAGCAGCATATTGTTACAATTGGTAGTAAGGATCAACCTGCCGAAAGACGCAGTATGGCTGAAAGGGAGGCGCTAAAGCTCTTCTTCAAAGGTGCAGAGATGCAAACATCCGTTATTATGCCCGATGGCACAGTAACCATCCAATCGCGCCCAATGGAAAAATATCTTGCTCGGTTAAAATCGCTGCCATTTACATCTGTTGTTATCAAATTCTACGACTTAGTTTACATATCAAGCTTTACTAAGGGTCCCGATGGTCGATACTACTCATCGGCAACGGTTATTCAAGAATTCACTGGTTTCACTGGCGATAATCTTGTATACAAAGATGTAACCAAAAAGGAGATTGAAATTGTAATAGATCTAGTTGAAGATAAATTCTTTAACGAGAAAAAATGGAAAGTATTCCTTGGTAACATCAAAGCAACCGAAACCAAGAAGTCATTGTAATGAGCAGGATAAGGCTAATTGCGCTATTTACATTACTCATTGGGAGTAATCTTATCTCCTTTGGGCAGCAAATTCAAGGTTCATCCCTTAGCACCCCAAAGGAGTATTACCTTCAGGTAAAGCAGTTTGGTGAGTTTATCGATAGGTTCAACTACAAATCCGATTGGAAAGGAAACCTAATTAGCGATGAGTTTAAAAAGAAGATATCCCGAACCAGCTACCTTGCATATCTTCTAAATGCCGAAGATCCAAGGCTTAGCAATTCTACCGACTCTTCATACAGGAAAATTTGCAGCGAATTCATTGAATACATTGCAGATTCTATGGCTCCCAAAACAATTAGCCTTTACAGCGGGCAGGTTAAAGCGTTGGCTAAAGTTAATATTACCTACAACGGGAAAGATAATCAGGTTAATATGGAGCTGATCCCCGAAGTACTCTCAGACAGATCAGTCAAATGGGTAATATCTAATATTGATACGGATGTATTCAAATTTAACCCCGATAGCCTACAGAAGTACTTTATTGCGCCCAACAGCCACGAAACCAATTTTATAAACATCCGAAAACTGAATAGCACAAACAATCCCTATTACTTTACATCAACATCGTTGACCAAAACCATTCTTTTTTTGAAAGAGGTAGAGCAAAAACGGATAACCATTCAAAACACCCAAAGCGTTACCTACTATATCAACTTTCCGGGCTGGCAAATCACCGTTGAGGAATTCAACAGAACATCAAACAACTCGGGATGGCTAATTAGTGATATTAGAAAGATTTAAACCCAAATTTAGTTGCTGGTTACTAGTTGCTAGTATCTAGTATCTAGTAACTAGCAACTGCTTCCCTACCTATACCCCACCGATGCATACCCAACCCAATGCCTCAAAGTAGCCTTTGCTGTTTTTCCCATCCGCAAATCCTCAATAGGAATTGGTTTATGATCAATGCTGGTAGAATAACCAACAAATTGCCCCTGTAATGGCTTAGCACCCAGCTGCTCCTGCAAATCTAACGCAGTAATAAGCCCAAAGGGGATGCTATACCTGCCGCACCATGTCCATTTATACTCCTTATAATCATTCTTTTGAACCGTATAATCCACAAACCAACCAACCTTTTCCTTACTTGGAACACCCTTCAAACAGCTATCGATAATTGCATGCTCGTGACTAACAGCCTTTTTATACCCAGCACTATCCACACCATAAGGAGCCATATTCTTACCGCCCCAATCATCATTGCCGTAGTGAACAGCATCTGTAGTAATTAGTAGGGCAATATCATCACCCCATCGCATTTTGCGATTTTTTATCACCTCAGCTATCGATTTTGAAAGGGGCTGCGCAATAGCCTCCATCCTTTCCATTGGCATAAAGGGAACTAGGATTGATACTATTTCAACATCCCTATTAAAGTACTGGAGGAAAGGCAGCATACTCTCAACCGAATGCTCAACCTTTTGTAGGCTATCGTTTACCTGATAGCAACCACTCGGCAACCCTTTAATTATCTCCTCCCTTAACGATGACACTTTGATATTCTTGTATGGCCCATGCCATTGCGTGTAGGAATCGAACACAATTTGATCCGACACATTCATAACCCTAGCCTTATGCGCCACACCAAAAATAATTATCGTTTTAGCCTTTATATTCCCAAGCAGGGCAGGGTATTGCCACCCAACGTAGGTATGATCATCGTGAGGGCAAATGGCAACCCTCCAAGGGGTATCCTGATTAGCCTTGGCATTTGCCAATTCGGCTGTCTGTAACCGATTAATCCTACTCATCACCGAATCAACCTGCCAGCCAAGATGCGCAAAACCAACAGTATCCTTCATTTGCCTTACCTTCTCCTTATTCTTAGCTGATTCTGTAGAATTGCACCCAAGTAGCACAACCGAAACAGCCACAATAAAACTCAAAATCCTTGTCATACCTTAAAAATTTAATAGTTGAAAGCATTGTGATATGCCCAAATATAGGAATTAAGTTGTTGGTATCAAATGGTAAGAGTTCCGAACTTTTTTATCTACATTTATAAGCGTATAACTAAACAAACCATATTCAGCGTCGGTAAAATATCGAAGGGAGGCAAACTCCGATAGGTTCTTCGAACTCTATCGGGTTATCCTTCCACGCAAAAGACCTTCCGGAGTCGATAGACCCGGAAGAGTCTATAAAATATCGCTAGCCAAACAGCACAGAATTGTATATAATAAACTTAACCTTTATGCAAGAACAGGAAAAAGAGACCCAATTGGTTGAAAAAATCAAAACCTTAAGAGCCAGCGGAAAATATCTTCCTGAGATTATTAAGGATCTATCTCCTGACGAGCTCCAACTAATTAACAATGCGGGCATCTCATATAAAACCATCCTCGATGGAAAAGATTACGATAAAATTTACCTTACCAGTGTTTTCTTTTCCATAATTCAACCCGATCCCAATAAAAGTATCCTTTGCCTTAACGAGTTATTAGTAGAATACCACAATGATTACGTATTGTATCGTAATCGTGGCAGTGACAGATCAGATTTAGCGGATTATAAAGGGTCAATTCAGGACTACTCCAAAGCCATTGAGTTGAATCCAGTTTTTGCAGGGACATACTATAACAGAGGGCTTGCTTTCTATGAGCTAAAGCAATTCGAAATGGCAATTCAGGATTACTCCAAAGCCATTGAGTTGAATCCAGATAATGCAATAGTATACTCGCTTAGAGGGATGGTTTTCGGTGAACTAAAACAACACGAAGAGGCAATTCAGGACTACTCCAAAGCTATTGAGTTGAATCCAGCTTTTGCAGGTGCATATAATAACAGAGGGTATGCTTTCGATAAACTAAAACTTTACCAAACAGCCATAGAGGATTACACCAAGGCCATTGAGTTGCAACTAAATTTTGCAGAGGCATATAATAATAGAGGGAATGCTTTAGATAAACTAAAACTTTACCAAACAGCCATAGAGGATTACACCAAGGCCATTGAGTTGCAACTAAATTTTGCAGAGGCATATAATAATAGAGGGAATGCTTTAGATAAACTAAAACAATACCAATTAGCCATAGAGGATTACACTAAAGTCATAGAGTTGGATTCAGATTTTGCAGGGGCATACTATAACAGAGGTCTTGTCTATGAATTATTAGGTTTACATAATTTGTGCTTTCTAGATTTTAGTTCCTACCTATACCTATGTATATACAGTCAGGATATATCCAATCTATCTAAATTAGTTGATTATTTTGAATTCTCTTACCCTCAAAACATTAAAATTATTACAGAAACATTTGAAATTGAACCATCCAGTATAGTATTTTGCCCATTTGAAAGCGCAATAGATAAAATTCGGGATTTTACGCTACTACTAGATTTTTATGAGGCAAAGGAACACTTTAATAATAGCGCTCTGCTGGGCGTTAAGGCACTGCTATACTACTACTTGGGCGGTTCTGTTGCCTCATACATTATTTACGATGAGGAGTTGGATTGCGGCGATTACAAGCTAACATCCCAGGAGCTATACTACTACGCGCTATCGGCCAAGGATGTTAACCTAGAGCATGAAACGGTAATTGCTAATTGCATTTGCGAAATTGCTAAGGAGAATGATACTGACTATTACTATTTAGCCCATTTATACCTGCTACAGAATAGTAAGGAGAATGCCATTGAGGCATTTAAAAAATCCAGTTCGTTTATCTTCTCGCAAATTATGCTTGCTTTCTTAATTGATGATGAGAATGAAAAAGAGGAATATTTAGCCAAGCTAAAAGCCAACCACACCAAAGAGTTTCCTGCACTTGTAAATGCAATAGATAGCCAAGCCACGGATTTATTGCAATTCCAACCCTACTTCCATTACCGTGAATGCTCCGAGGCAATAGAGGACATTAAAACGAATTATGAAATTCCAATTTACTCATGCAATAAACCCTTTTGGGAAACATTCTATTTGGAAGAGCTGGAGAGGGATAGTATAAACGAGGCGATTAACGAAGTAAGAATAAACAAATTGGTTAGCCAGCTAAAAGAGGAATTTACTAAGCATCTGGAGAAAAATATCCCTGAGAATAAGGATGAGATTGTAAATGCATTTTCATACATACTAAAAGAAGTTCTGGAATACGAAGTAACTGATAGATTAGATTACCTGAAAAATCGTATTGATGATGGAAGTGATTTTGAGAATCAGCTTGCAAAGGTTATAAAACATTGGAATCCGGCACAACCAAAACTCTACCTAATTTTTATTCAGTACTATTTTCTTAAAGGCATCATTAACCCCGAGCAAACGTTCTCTCTGTTTATCTATTTAATCAGCATTTTCACCAGGGAAAAGGAAAAGAACTTCGAAAAGTCGTTTGATATTCTGTTTAATATCATAATGGATTCGGGAAAAACCATATTACCCAGCTTAGCGTTGAAAACCACTTTAGGCGTGGCAAAGAATTTAAAGCCTTTCGTTAAAACATTCTTTAACGATTACAATGAATTCGAGATTGAACCCATTAGCGATTACCACAAGTTTAAAGCAAGTATGTGGAAATTTATAGGAATTGAAAAGGAAACGCTATCCGAGAGTCAGTTCAACCAGAAATATAAAGTATTCGAATGGTTCGATACTTACAAATTCGTTTGAAACTCTTAGGAAAGTCAAACTGCCAAGCGCATAAATTCAGTAAAAAAAGTTGCCGCAGGGGATCAGCAAACCGCCAAGTTCTTATACTTATAGGCCGTAGCTCTACGAGGAACAATCTTTACTCTATGGAGATGTGTTGCAGCATTACGGAATATAATCTTTACTCTATGGAGGTATGTTGCAGAGCTACAGGGGTAAATCTATACTATTATGCTGGTGTGCCGTAGCTGTGCGGCACATATATTTAGCCAAAAGTATACCCCGCTGGGAGTAGATTGGTTTCAGCGAATTCGCAAAGTTGTATGGTTAGAGATGCGTAGTTTCATTGTTTTTAAGTAGCGGTTTCTGATGAATTTAGGAAAGGGCTTTCATCAACCAATTTCTCTCAACAGTGTTGAGAGATTTGGAAAACCCTTGTAAATTTCGTAAAACTGCTTCATTCTCCAAAGATTTTTATCGGAAAAGCCTTTGATGTCTGGTTCATTTTGTTGGATATATTTAGCCAATTCTGACACAACAGAATCTCCCCATTCTGCAAGTTCAATTTTTTTGCTAATATGTTCCCCAATGTTCCAATAAAGGTTAATCAACTCTGTATTAACAACTTTTATAGCATTAATTCGAGAATATTTTATGAGCTGAATAATATCAATAAACCGTTTGTCCATTCTTTCAGTTTTGAACAAAGCTATAAATTTTTACCCTTATTTTTTTCAACAATGCTGGGACTTTTTAATTCTTACATGTTACCTTGCTCGGGAAAGTTTACTTTCAGCGAATTCGCAAAACACACTCGGTTCTATTTGGGCTGATGGTGCATTTGGAGTTCTTAACGCTTTTTGGTAGTTTTACTAACGGGGAGATAAGAAAAAAGTTTCAACCGAGCGTTATTTGCGAGCTCACCGAAGGTAAACTCCCAAACACAACAAATACTACCCGCAAGTGTTGTGGCTATTAAAATTTTTTTAGCAAAAACTATTTGGAAATTGTCCCCCTTATAAAGTTTCAATCGTTATGTAAATGAACTTTAAAATTTATAAGCCATGAAAGAATTTGCATTAATTTTCAGATTGAACAAAGAATCGAATACCAAACCATCACCTGAACAAATACAGGAGCGGATGAATTGGTTAGGTAACATCGCGGCTCAGGAGAAATTGGCGGACAAAGGAAATACCTTATCCCCTGTTAATGCCAAAATTGTTAAGCCGGGAAACGTTGTAACAGATGGCCCTTATGCTGAAATTAAGGAGATTATCAGTGGTTATATGATTGTTAGAACGGAAACCATTGAGGAGGCAGTTGAATTTGCCAAAGCTAACCCTATCTTCAAAATTGGTGGAAATATTGAGGTTCGTGAAGTATTGCAACTTTATAACAAAAAGTAAAACCGATTGTGCAAAAACCGTAAATTAGGAAATATGCTTTTGTTAAACCTGTTTTGGTTAGAATATTTCAAGGAGGCTGTCTAAAAAGAATTTTCACGCAAAGAACGCCAAGTTTTCGCAAAGTTCGCTAAGCATATTATTCATTATTTCAACACTTTACGATCTTAGAGGTTTTTCTTTGCGGGCTTTGCGAGAACTTATTTTGACTTTTTAGACAGCCTCTTTGGATTAAACTACACCAGCTAAATGTAGTTTCTATAAAAGAACTATTTTTATCCAATAAATTCTGTTGTGAACATTAAACCTTGCATAATATGAAAGAATTTGCATTAATTTTCAGAGCAACTAAAGGAACTGATGATAAGCCATCCCCTGAACAAATACAAGAACGAATGAACTGGTTAAGCAGCATTGCTGTTCAAAACAAATTGGCAAATAATGGTGTTAGCTTATCGCATATTAGTGCAAAAACCGTTAAAGCAGATAACATTGTAACAGACGGCCCTTATGCCGAAATTAAGGAATTTATTAGTGGTTTTATAATCGTAAAAACGGAGACAATTGAGGAGGCGGTTGAATTGGCAAAGACCAATCCAATTTTCAAAATTGGTGGCAATATTGAAGTTAGGGAACTTTTACATCTTTATGACAAAAATTTAATTTAATGAGTAGTACTTGGGTATCAGAAAATGAACTTTTACCCAACCTGTTCAGGTTAGAGTATTCCAAGATGATAGCTGTATTATGCCGTTATTTTGGATTAAAAAATATTGAGATTGCTGAAGATATTGTTAGTGAAACATTTTTAAAAGCATCGGAAAATTGGCCCATTAATGGCATCCCTGAGAATCCTACCGCTTGGCTTTATACGGTTGCTAACAACAAAGCAAAAGACTATTTAAAGCATGTGTCAATTTTTGAGAATCAAGTTAGGAATGCTATAAAAGAGGATGAAATCCTGAAAGAGCAGGATTTCGACTTTACCCATCAAAACATTGCAGATAGTCAATTAGCTATGATTTTTGCTGTTTGTAACCCCAGTAATTCTAAACAAGCACAAATCAGCTTAGCGCTTCAAGTTCTATGTAGTTTCAGTATAGAGGAAATTGCAAGTGCCTTTCTTACAAAAACTGAGACCATTAAAAAGTACTTGCAAAGAGCTAGAGCCAATCTCCGCAACAACAGTTTTCAAATAAGAAAATTGCCCGAAGCAGATATAAAGTCAAGGCTTGATACAGTTTTAAAGACGTTGTACCTGCTATTTAATGAGGGCTATTTTTCAAAAACCAACAATCAGCTAATTCGTAAAGAACTTTGCTCAGATGCTGTAAGGCTAATGCTTATCCTAACAGAAAACCCATTAACTGATACACCACAAACCAATGCGCTGCTTGCCTTGATGTGTTTTCAAAGTTCGAGGCTTGATGCTAGAACCGATGACAGCGGAAAGATGATTCTGTTTGAAGAACAGGACAGGAGTTTGTGGAATAACGACCTAATTGAAAGGGGTAATTATTATCTGGTCAAAGCTTTTTCGGGTAATGAGATTTCAAAATACCATCTGGAGGCTGGAATTGCCTACTGGCATACTATTACAACTGATAAAAATAAATGGGAGCAGGTATTACAGCTATACAACCAACTTATTATAATCGAGTATTCTCCAATAACTGCTTTAAATAGGATATTTGCTTTTGCAAAAGTTTATGGCAATGAAAAAGCAATACATGAAGCCAAGAAACTGAACCTAACTAAAAACAGCTATTATCATAAATTATTAGGCTATCTATATGAAGAAGTGAACATTGATGAAGCGATTGCCCATTACAACACAACCATTTCACTGACCAAATCCAAAACTGAAAAACAAAATCTTGCAAAAGAAGTGGAACGACTGAAACATAGAAAATTGGGTAGGTAGGAAAAAATCTCTATACAAATCTCTTGATTAACTCTTCAGTCGTGAATTCGCTTTACTTAGTTCTGTTCTTCAGTTCAGTCGTTTATTGTTTGGCCTAATTACCTTCGTTAGTCGGGCTCTCCCCTTGGCCGGGCTAGAGCCTTGTTCTCTCAAAACCACTTTGCTAGTTACCAGTCCTTAAGGAATTCGCAACTAATTGTAAGGTGCTTTTATCCTTAAGTTTGCTCCTCCACTTTAAATAACTTTTGCTATATTTACAATTCAAGGTACATATCCTCCTGCATAAAACAAAATTCTATGGGATAAATAATCCTGATAATACAGCATTGCGAACAGCTTTATGGAGAGCATTGCACATTTTTGCCGATGACAAACCTTATATCATTGAGGATATTATAGGGTTTAACCTAATCAAACCTGAAAAGGATTGGCAAGAACGCCCTGATATGAAATACACAAAACGACTTCGTGCTTCCATTGTTGCTCGTGCCCGTTTTATTGAAGATATAGCCAAGGAACAAATAAAAAAAGATGTAAAACAGTACGTTTTGCTTGGTGCTGGGCTTGACAGTTTTGCCCTACGAAATACGGAAATCGGTTCACAAGTTGACATTTATGAAATTGACCAACCCAACACATTAGTTTGGAAAGAAGAAAAACTTATTGAAAATGGCTATAAAATTCCAGAAAATCTTCATTTTATTCCTGTTGACTTTGAAATTTCATCTTGGTGGAATGAACTATTGAGTAAAGGTTTTGACATCGGTCAAGCGACTTTTGTTTCCTGCACAGGTGTTACGCTTTACCTTACTAAAAACGCAATTATAGACACACTTAAAAAAATGACTTCACTTGCTTCTGGTTCAACTATTGCAGTGGCATTTTATTTACCCTTGGACCAAATTGATATAGAAGACCAACCTTTAATGGAAATGTCGATAAAAGGAGCAGCCGCATCAGGAACACCGTTTGTGAGTTTTTACTCGGTTAACGAAATTGTTACGCTTGCGGAAGAAGTTGGATTGAAAGAAATGTACACCGTTTCAACAAAGGATATGATGGAAAGATACTTTAAAGATAGAACTGACAATCTGATACCTGCAAGCGGAGAGTTTTTCTTGATCGCAAAAACATAAAAACACCTCTAATACAGCGACTTGTACATGAATACGTACAAAATACTAAAACTTGGTAAGAACACTTCTTCTAACAAATCAATCATTTTTTCTGCTGACAATAAATGGGAAATGCAAAGTTGAACACCAAATGAAATGAGTAACATGCGTAAAAAATTATCAATAGCCTACTGCTAGATTACCCTGAAAAAATAAAATGAATTTCCGTGAATAATGAACTATTAATATCGTTTTAGTAGTATGGTGCAAAAGTGCAAAATTTGAACATTAGGCCTCACTTTAATATTTAAAATTTATTGAACAATAGTATTTTGATAACTCCCAATAATTGTAATGTTTGTAAATGCTAGCAGTCATTTCAAGAATCGGTTTTAAGCTCAGCAAAAAAACTGAGATTAACGGTAGAAACATTTGGCCAAATTACTTACAGTTGCTTTTAACAGTTTTATTTGCAGCACATTGCACAACACAGGCATATGTAAATTTTGCATAATTTGATAAATAGAACAATATAAACTATATGAACCCTATTGTTTACAAAGCCTATCACCCAAAAAGGAAAACTAGTAATTGCTATGTATATTCATAGCGTCCAAAATAAATCTATTAAAATGTTCATCTTTTTACTTATTGTAACTCGGGTACATTATTTTTCAATTGCCTATAAAATTGCTACAGAAAGCTGGACTTATTCGGGATTTCCAACTAAACAAAATTAGTTTGTACTTATTACTATGAATTAGGATTTTAATAAAAAGTATTTTCGCAAATTCAAGCAAATTAAAAAATTGGTAACTTTGGATTTCTATATGCACCGCTTTGACAATTGGCTCAAAATACTTGCACAAATGGTAATTACAAAACAATTAAATGAGTTTAATTATTGGAGGATTTATCATATTTTCACATTTCTTACAACACCCATAGCTGTTTAATTTTTATTACAATCTTTAGAAAATTTGCAATTGTTTTTCTATGTGCCTTTGCTTTCAACGGATACAAAAAACTTTCTTCGAAAAGTTTCCTCAATCAAAAAGTATTTATAGATAAAGCGCAAACATTTTTGGGAATAAACTTACTTAACTACATTCATCGATTATTAAAAGGATAAAACATGAAAAAAGCTATTCTAATAACCACAATTATCGCAGGTTCCTTAGATATTTCCGCTGCGTTTATTCAAAGCTATTTTATGTATAACGTTATGCCCTCAGGAGTATTGCAATTTATTAGCAGCGGTATTTTAGGAAGTGCGGCTTATTCAGGAGGGTTTGGTATAATTGCATTAGGATTACTTGTGCACTATTTAATTGCCTTGTCGTGCACAGCTTGTTTCTTTTGGCTATATCCCAAATGGCGTATTTTCAACCTAAGTATTTGGCTTAATAGTGTATTAATAGCTCTAATTACATGGGTGGTTACTTCTCAAATTATAGTTCCATTGAGCAGGATAAAACACAGAAATTTTGATGTTCATAAAGCATTCATAGCTTTAACAATCTTAGTAATTTGTATAGGTATTCCAATAGCTTACTTTGCCAAAAAATACTACGAACAAAAAGATCAATAAAAACTTTTAAAAAGTGTAAACCAATAATTCAATGAAAAAGGTATTATTTACTTTAACATTTTTACTGGCAAAAACTATAGTTTTTACTCAAACCATTGAACGCATTGAACCCAATAGCTGGTGGGTTGGAATGAAGTATAACACCATAACATTGTTGGTTTATGGGAATAAAATTTCTGATTTGCAACCAGCAATTTCTTATCCCAACGTTCAATTGATAAAAACTGATACCGTTGAAAACAAAAATTACCTTTTTATCACGCTTAAAATAAATGCTTCTGCAATACCCGGTATTGCTAAAATAACTTTCAATAAAAAGGGTAAGGTTTTAATAACAAAGGACTTTCAAATCTTACAGCGTGAAAAAAACAGCGAAAAAAGAGAAAGCTATACACAAAAGGATGCAATCTATCTTATTGTACCAGATAGATTTGCTAATGGCGACAAGACAAACGACAATGTTCCTTCACTTCTAGAAAATTCTTCGGATAGAAAAGGTGAAGGCAAAAGGCATGGTGGGGATATTCAAGGAATTATAAACAACTTAGGCTATATTCAATCTTTAGGTCTCACTCAAATTTGGTGTACGCCTTTGATTGAAAATAATGAGCCCGAATACTCATACCATGGATATGCAGCTACGGATTTTTATAAAATTGACCCGCGATTTGGCACAAATGAACTCTTTAGACAATTGGTCCAAGAAGCTAAAAAGAAAGGCATAGGGTTGATTTGGGATGTTGTTTTAAACCATTGTGGAACTGAATACTATTTTATAAAAGATTTACCATCAAAAAATTGGGTTAATTTTCCCGACAAGTATAGGCGTTCTAACTTCTTAAAAACAACATTAACTGATACCTATGCCACAGAAATTGACAAAAAGGAATATACCGATGGTTGGTTCGATAGTTGTATGGCCGATTTAAACCAGCGAAATCCTTTTCTGGCTAAATTTTTAATTCAGAATACTATTTGGTGGATAGAGTATGCAGGCCTCTCGGGTTTAAGGGAGGACACCTATTCTTACGCCGATAAAGACTTTTTATCGCAATGGGCAAAAACTATTCTTGAGGAATACCCCAAATTTAATATAGTAGGCGAAGAAATGACAAGGATTGTATCGCAAGTAGCTTATTGGCAAAAAGGTAAGCAAAACTTTGATGGCTATACATCCTATTTACCCACCCTAATGGATTTTTTGTTAAATGATAATGTTGTTTCTAGCTTAACCAGATCAAATGATTGGTTTTCGGCATGGAGAGATATATACCAGTGTGTTGCACAAGATTATCAATTCCCTAATCCAGAAAATCAGTTAATATTTCCAGATAACCACGATTTGGATAGATTTTATACAAGGTTGAATAAAAAATTTGACCATTGGAAACTTGGTATTGCTATATATATGACCATGCGGGGCATTCCTCAATTTTGTTATGGTACAGAAGTTTTGATGACCAATGATAAATTAGGAAATGATGGACTTCGTAGAGGCGACTTTTATGGAGGATGGGATGGAGACACCAAAAATGCTATAACAGGTATTGGCCTTACGGAAGAAGAAAAATGTGCAAAAGAGTATTTCTCTAAATTACTTTCTTGGCGAAAAACAAATTCCGCTATCACAAATGGCAAATTTATTCATTACGCCCCTCAACAAAATGATGTTTATGTATACTTTAGGTATAATGATAAACAAAAAGTAATGATCATTCTAAATAAAAACAGCGAAAATGTTACACTTGATATTAAAAGGTACTCTCAAATGATATCAAGCAAATTCAAAGCAAAAGAGATAATTTGCGATAAAGAATTTATTGTGGAAGACTCTTTAATAATTCCATCTAAAACTGCAATGATATTGGAAATAAAATAACGTTAGCTCAATGTAAACATAACATATTGATTCTAAGCATAGTATTTGATTGCTGCTCTGTTATGCTGAGCGAAGTGAAATCCAGAGGATTCGCTGAAAGCAACCATCTAGTTTTTAGATAATTATATCCTTCGCTTCGCTCATAACCGAGCTGCCATTTCGGCGCAGCCAATGACACCTTAAATCGACTCACGTTAATTAAATATATCATTAAAAAGGAAGGATTTAGCGATCATTTAAGTCCTATTCTAGCTAGCTGGTTAAAATATCGTGCTATGACTATCATTGTTGTTTGGGCATTGTCAATTTTAATTTCCCTTATTTTCCCTATCATTTCGAGATTTTTTTCCTTCTTATATTTATTTTACAGTATTATATTGACAGGCATTTCAGAAAGGAACAAAAGAAGCACAAAAATTAAAAATAGACGAAAAGGGTTTCTTCGACTTCACTTCTAAATCGAATCTTTCATCGGGCTTGTGACTGAGATTGGCTAAAAATGTAAAACTTGTTTGGTAATTTTCTATTTCATATCAAACTCTTTACTAAGTATGTTTTGTCTTCTAGTGCAGTTGATGCAAATGTGCTACCCTTAAGTTAGTTTTTAGCAGATAAAAAAATCTACAGTAAACTAGCATCTACTGCTCAAACTTTAGTAATTTTAGCAACAAGCCAATGAAAAATAACTTTTTCTGTTATAGGCGCAATTATTTATATTGGAAAACAAATTTTTGAAAATATTTCTAAAACGTTTTAATATGAAAATTTTTGCTAAAAGTAAATATTATCTACTTTTCTCGGTTTTACCAATTGTAATAATTTTTGGTGGTCTTAAAGTTGGAGTTCACTTGCTTGGTTGGGAAGTTATTCCCAAGGAGATGACTTCTTTTTTTCCAAGTATTTTGACAGGAATTATCTTTTTACTTGGCTTTCTATTAGCAGGTGTGGTTACTGATTATAAGGAAAGCGAGAAAATACCAAATGAGTTAGCCGCTTCTCTATATACCCTTTGGCATGAAGTTGAATATGTAAAGCATGTATCAAATTCGAAGTACGCTGAAAATTTGAAATCAAAGATTAAAAACTTTATTCCAACTTTAAAGAGAGATTATTTTGTATTACGAAATGATAATTTGGAAAAGCTGCTAGATTCGTTTTCATCTGATATTATAGATATGGGCAAAGAGGGCGTTCCGCCAAATTATATCGTTAGAATGAAAAGTGAAATAACTACGCTTAAGAAAACCATTAATCGAATATCAATAATTAAAAGCACCGATTTCGTACCCTCTGTTTTTATTTCAATAAATACAATTGCTGTAATATTTCTAATTGTTTATTGTTTGCTTAGCGTTGAACCATGGTGGGTAGGAGTTGTACTTGTGAGCATTTTCACTTTTATAATTTTCTCTATACTTTTCTTGATAAAAGATATGGACGATCCGTTTGAATACGATGAAAGTGACGATGTAAAATCAGACGAAGTTAGCCTTGAAGTTCTTGATAATTTGCAAAAGGAATTCAAAGACAAATGATTTAAAAGGAATGACTTTTGATTAAAAACTTCTTGTTCGGCTTAGGCGTAAAGTCTAAGCCGTTTTTTTTGCTTGTATCTAAGATATAAACTCATCTAACAATTTCTTATAAAAAATTCGAAGGCTTTGAGCCACAAGAACAACCTTTGATAGAATACATTGGCATGCAATAGTTCAGTAATACCTATTTTTATTTTCTTCAAAAATACATTAATCAAAAAAACATGTTTTTGTCTAATCGTACGTTAATTTGTACGAATCGATAAAGGCTTGTTTGTACTATTATATCACTTTTGCAGCATTGGAAATAAATTGAATTAAAAGATAATATAATCCAATAAGGATTTTTATTACTCTATTAATATCAGCATCCAAGAAATTCTTTGAATAGCCGAAGTTAAATGGCATTAGTACAAATTGCTAGGATGTTTCACAAAATTATTTTAGCGTAATAATTATTCTATTTAACGTCATGAAAAACAACTATTTATTGGATAAATAATTTTTCTTTTTTATTAATTTAATTAACCAGTATGAAAAAAGAATTACTCTCACAATTTTCGTTTTTCTTGTTTGCATTGCTTATCTCCTTTCAGGCGACAAGTGTTTATGGTGGAACTGGTTTCCTCCCTGTTGCTGGAACAGACTGCAACGTACCATTTACTGCAGTAAAAGGTATCAACCATTCCGACCACACTGGTGTAGTAGATCAATGGTTTACCTACACAGCAACATCTAATTGCCTAATCACAGTTTCCTCGTGTGGTTACACTACCAAAGCAACAAGTTTTTATGTTTTTGATAATTGTTCTGGCTCTGGACAACGCTATTCCAGACAATGTGGTACAACTACTCCCTATCAAAGCCAAATGGTTTTCGAGGCGGTTTCTGGGCAAACATATTTAATCAAATGGCTCAACCTTGGTGCTGCTGAGAGCTATGACTGGTCGTTAACCGAATCGCCATTACCAACCGGAACAAAATACTCAACAGCTATACCCGCTATTGAAGGTAATAATAGTACTTATCACTATGGGAATTCTGTGGATCAGTGGTATTCCTTCTCTCCAAATGTTGATGGGATGTTTGAATTATCATACCACATAACTGGATTTATGATGGAAAAGGTTGGCGGAATTTTATATCTCGAAACCTCCGAAGGTGTTTTGACTCAAATAGCCAAATTAAGCGATCTAAAAATAAATATCATAGTTGCAAAAGGGAAGAAATACTATTTACGATGGTCAAAGGATAATTCCGATTTACAGTCATGGTCACTAAACTTTCAACCCATGGCGCTTAAACCTGGTGATATGTGCGAATCACCTATAACTGCCATACAAGGTATTAACTCCGCATCAAACGTTACCGGTTCACAGTGGTTTTCATATATCCCTGCTATTGATGGAGTAATGACTGTTTCTACTTGTGGCATGACTACCGAAGATACCAGAGTATATATTTACGATGGTTGCAATGTAGTAGACATAGACAATTCGGATGATGATTGTGGTGAAGGTGAAGGTTTTCAAACCGAAATTTCGGTAAAGGTTACTAAGGATACAAAGTACCTGACAAAATGGGTTGACGACTACACATCGGATACCTATAATTGGAATCTATCCATGAGTCCATTCTCCAATGTAACAGATATAAAATCATTCTCCTTTGCAGGGATTACAACCAGTAGTACTATTGATGCAACGAATCATACCATAAATGTGGTGGTAGGTAAAAATGTAGACAAATCCTCACTAATTGCTACCTTCAACCTTTCGGCTGGAGCTTCAACTACCATTGGAACTGACACTCAGGAAAGTGGTATAACATCTAACAACTTTTCAACAGCCAAAACCTATACTATTATTGCCGAAGACAATACTACCAAAACAGACTGGACGGTTACAGTAACAAACGCCTCAGACCTAAGCAGCGAAAAGGCTATACTTACTTACACGATGACTAGTATTACTGATTCAACGGTGTTTGATGCGGCTAACCATAACATTAAGGTTTACATTCCTTACACTCTGTCTGTTAATAATTTAGTTGCACAATTCACCCTTTCCAACTTTGCAACTGTGGCAATTGGGGCTACTACTCAAATAAGTGGTAGTACTCCTAACGACTTCACAACGGATAAAACCTACACCATCACTGCCGAGAATGGTACAACGCAGAATTGGGTTGTTCAGGTTATTACAAATACTAAACCCCTTGGCGAAACATGCTCGGATCCAAAAATTGCAGTTGAAGGGGTAAACCATTCCGACAAGGTTTTTAGCCCACAATACTACATGTACACACCAACACAAACTGGATACATCAGTTTAACTTACTGTGGTGAAAATAGTAAAGAGGCAATCATTTACTCCGATTGTTCCACCTCGGAATTGGATAATAACATCAATTGTGGCGAAGAAATTAAATGGGCGGTTGAAGTTGGAGTTCCAATCTATATTAAATGGTATAACTTAAATGGTGATTCATGGACATTAACCCAGCATGGCGGTCTTCAATCGGGAAAACAGATTGAGTATATCTCATTTATGGGTGGCAAAATGGATATGGAAACGCCAATCGATCAAATAAACCATACAATAAGTGCAATGGTTGAGCCATTTTTTAACCTGTCGAGCATAATGACCCAGTTTGGACTTTCATTTGGTGCTAAAGCTTATATTGGAACAACTCAAATCTATTCTGACGATATTATTAATTTTACCAACCCCGTAACAATTACCGTTAAAGCACAAGATGGTGGCTCTCAGGATTATCTTGTAACAGTAACCCATAGACCTCTTGAAATAGGCAATAGCATAACTTCTTTCGCCCTAACCCAGCAAACTGGGCAAGCGGTTATCGATAGTACAAATCATACTGTAAAATTGGGAGTTGCCTCAGGCACTGTTATTACAAATCTAATCCCTCGTTTTACTCTTTCTCTAAGTGCTACTGCTAAAATTGGAGCGGTCAATCAATCTTCTGGTCAGTCCTTCGTAGATTTCACAAATCCTGTAGTATATTCGGTAAAATCGGAAGAGGTAGTAATTGGACCACCGATTAAATCGGGAAAAGCAGTAACTCAGGATTGGACTGTAACTGTTACCGTTGGTACCGTTCAAAATATCTATGCCGATATTACCTCGATACGCCTCAATGAGCAAACCCAACCAGCAACCATTGATATTGCCAATAAAACAATTACTTTTTTGGTTGCGCAAGGAACAGATCGTTCGGCTCTTATACCAACATTCTACCTATCATCAGGTGCAACAGCAAAAATTGGTACAACCCCTCAGGTAAGCGGTGTAACCTCAAATAATTTTACAACTCCACTTGTTTATGCTGTTACTTCTGAAGATGGCTTAACCACTAATAATTGGACAGTAAAGGTAAAGAATACTGAAACTAGCATTACTTCTTTTAGTTTACCCGCTCAAATAAGTAGCACTATTGATCCTATTAATAAAACCATTGCAGTAGTTATGCCTCAAGGTTCTAATATAACCAGCTTAGTTTCTACTTTTACCCTCTCAACTGGAGCAACTGCTAAAGTTGCCACAATGGTTCAGACTAGTGGTGTTACTGCAAATAATTTCACAAATGCTGTTGTATATGTTATTACAGCAGAAGATGGAGTTACTATTCAAAATTGGACAGTTAACGTATCTGTTGCAAGTGGTATAAATGAAAATCCTGCTGAAGTAGGATTGGATGTATATCCTAATCCATCGAATGGTATTTTCCATGTTAAACTAAACACTGCATTAAAAGGAACTATCAAGTTGGATGTATTTTCTGTTACTGGAGCAATGGTAATGAGCAAGTTTGTTGATAGTAGAGAAGAACAGATTATTGATATTGACTTAACAGGTAAACAAACTGGTGTTTACTATGTAAGAATTCAATTTTGTGGGGAGAGAAGTACCTTGAAGCTAATTCTTAAGTAGGAAATCTTTAAGGTATATTGGTTTAGAAATGAAATGGCTACCAAAAAATGGTAGCCATTTCTATTTTAAAACTTATGATCATCAATACGCAAACCATATAAAATCCGATAGGAGTATGTTTAAGCGAAATTAAGATCCTAAAAAATAGTATCGATAGTTCGATAGAAATTTACCTCTACAAGAGTTACAAAATATAATATCAAACGTTTGCATAGTGAGTTTTAGCTGAAAAATTTTACTTTTGCTACAGTTTTTATCAAGCCATAAATTAATGTGATTCTATAAATGGCTATAAATTCATTGAATTTACTCAAAAAGAATAACTAAAACACTTTTTATGAGGTGCGAGCATAAGCTGTTTCATGGTAAAACTTTGGCAATACTAACTGGTGGGGGTGATACACCAGCAATAAATTCAAGCATTGAAGCGATTAGAAATAGAGCCTCTTTTTTAGGGTATAAAGTTTATGGTATTCGGCATGGATGGAAAGGCCTATTAGGCAATGGAGATGTTCTGGATCTTACCAATCAACCATACGATGGGTTTTACGGAGGAACAGCATTGCGTTCAAGCCGCACCAACCCATTCCCATCAAATAAAAACCCTGAGGATCGTGTACCTCAGATATTAAGAAACCTTGAGAGATATAAAATTGATGTTATTGTTACTATTGGTGGCGATGACACCAATGGTGTTGCAAAAGCACTATATGAGGCTTACGGCATACCAGTTATAGGCTTTCCAAAAACCATTGATAATGATTTAAGGACAAGAACAATGCATAATTTCAATGGAGAAGAAATTGAAACTGTTCTCTGTCCTGGTTTTCCCTCAGCTGCAAAAGGAGTAATGGAGTACGCTGGGAGAATTAGAACAACTGCCGAATCCCACTCAAGAATTATTGTGCTTGAAGTAATGGGTCGCGATGCTGGTTGGCTGAATGGTGGTGCTTCGTTTGGCGGTGCCGAAATGGCTCTTGTTCCTGAGTTTGAAATCACAAAGGAGCGAAAGGATTTTTTCTTGGAGAGCGTTAAGGAGGAATATTTACGATCCCCAAAAAAATCCTTGGTTATTTCTGTTTCCGAGGGAGTGCGTTGGTACGATGCTGCTACCGATAAGGTTGATGTAGTATATGCCAGCTCAGAGGTTGATGAGTTTGGACATCATCGATTTGGAGGAATAAGCGGAATTGTAGCTTCAGAAATCTCAAATAAACTAGGAATTCAGGCTAGAGCTGAGTCTACAGGGTACTATGCAAGATCGGGCGAATGTAGATTATATGATCGTCGGTTAACCACAACCCTTGCCGATAAAGTGGTTGATTTACTTTTACGGGAAGATTACGGTCAAATGCCTGTTCTTAAAAAAATGGCAAAGTATCAGGAACTTGAGGAGTTTAACACAACCTCAATCGATATGGGTGATATTTGTAACCATCCATTACCCGATGTTTACTATGATATTAATAAGTTCAAATTCTCTGATGCATATATGGATTTTATGTCCTATATCCTCGATAAGCCCCATTTCCTAAAATTTGATTACGATTTTCCTGTGGTAATTCCTGAGGATTAGAAGATACTTACCACCTTAGGCACAATAGACTATATCTGATTGCGATCTAATGTGCCTATTGTGGTTTAACTTTTTTCATCCGTGAGTAGATAAGCTCTCCAAATCTTTTCATAAACGGAACTCCTACATCATCGTACTCATACTGATTATCATTAAGGATTTCATCCTTGTTAACGTACATGTAGATTGATAGAAAGAATTCCACGTTATTTACTGTATCTTTTAGATAGGAGCAATCTGCAAGAAAGCCATAAGCCATTGCAGATTTATTGAAGTATTCGATGTTAGGATATTGAATTTTTTTATCGCGACCAAAAAGTGTAAATCTCAGGAAATTAGAATGGAATACAGAAGTATCGGAGTAATCAGTTGTATTCGGGTGTAATGGGCTTGTTTGAAGGAATTTAATTATTGTTTCTCTTTGGTTTTCAGTAATATTAAAAGGATTTCGATTTACAAGATTTGGATATTTTAGTGATATCATCATATCATGAATATCTCGGATATCAACATAATTGTGGAATTTAAAGCTTTTGGGTTTTGTAATCAACGAATCATTGAGGAAGTATCCAAATCCAATAAGGCTATCCGCCATACCATGCCGGATTGGGGAGTAGATAGAATCGGCAGAATGTCTATAAATAGTGTCACAGGTTGAATTTACAACTGTAACAGGCAATGCAGTTTGGTGGTACTTTGTACTACCCGATTCAAAACGATGAATAATAATTGTATTTA
This sequence comes from Bacteroidales bacterium, assembly GCA_013141385.1. Classification (NCBI taxonomy): domain Bacteria; kingdom Pseudomonadati; phylum Bacteroidota; class Bacteroidia; order Bacteroidales; species Bacteroidales bacterium. The sequence goes on from JABFRB010000002.1 coordinate 431,035, forward strand.
AATACTTCTTTTTAATCAGGTTAATATTTATATACTTGCAACCCAGCATGTTATAGATTCGGTTGAAAGCACGATTATCGCTGGCAGATAGCATAAGCAGCATGTCATCGTTTAGCGATCTTTCTTTTACATAATTGGATGAATCGATTAGAAGGTCGGAAAGATCTGGGTTGAATGTCTTTCTTTTGTTAATAAACTGCGTACTTGTTAAAGCCAGAGGTATTTTGGCTAAGCTTGCTGGGTAAAAGTATTCGGTTACGGTATCGCGATAGCTCCAAGTCGATAGTTTTTTGCATCCAAAATCATCGGAGGATACTTCCGTTAAGATAATTTTAAGCCGATAAAATTTTGAATTAGAAAATACCTCCTTGATCATCAAGGAGGTATCGGCATCAATTATTTTTTGTATGGAATCGGTAAACTGCGATTTTGCTATAAGCGAAAAGCAAAGCGAGATAAGCAGTATACCTCCAAATCGTTTCATTGTTACTTCCTAACAGGGAGTTTCATTACACCTTTTTTAACAGCATAAAGCATGTTAATAGATTTTGTTTTCCAGTTATAGCCAAGTACAAAAGGTACTTTTCGGTAAACTGAATCTTTGTATGCTTTAGCTAAATCAGGTTCATTGATGTTTCCAAATTCCTTGTTGGGTTTTTGGTATTTACCATAAAGACGAATATCCCATTTTGTTTTATCAAAATACTGGTATCCAATGCCGGAATCATCTTGAAGGATGCAATCACTCTTCTCGAAAATTGTATTACGAATCATCGAAAACTCTTTCCATTGCATTAGGTAGGAGGCTGCCTTCAAATAAGAATATGAGTTTGGTAGATGTGATAGGTATTTTCTAAATCCTGGATTAACGTTAAGCCCATCATTAGATAAGTCTGTTTTAAAGTAGAATACGGATTGGGGTTTATTGCTATCAATATCAACAAAATCAATCTTAACACCTTTTGTAACGCCTTTCATGCCTTTAAGACTATCCAAATAATTCCACTTACCAGTTGGATCAACACCTATCGATTTAATCGATACAATATTATGACCTGTACGTTTGATGAATAGGCTAATTAAGGGAACCGTTCCGTTTACGCTATCTTTATTTAAAGCGCCTAGCATTTTCATGGTGATGAAATAGCTGCGCATGAATATATCAGATAAAGAACGATTTACATTAGTGAGATAGTTGTTTATCCCTTTTGGTTGCATCTTGCAAAGATTTGGTATATCACCTATAGGTTCAAGGGCAATCATTATATAATTTTCGGCCTTTGGGAAGAAAACGTTGGCGTTAAGAAAATCGGGTCCCGAAAATGGGTAAAAGACAGTTGTTGGGGCTTGATTATTTACCAGCTCACTATCAGCCCAATTTCTCATTTTCTGCAAACGATTAACTTCAATTTTTTTAAACATTGAATCCATTGCGTAAGAAAATGACTTCCAATTGGTTGTTGTGTCGAGACCACTTAAACACTCTGTTTTACCATGAGCAACACCTGAAATGAATGCTACTCTATTATCGATGATAGTATCGTAAGGGAATGTAATTCTTTTTATTACAGTTGTATCGGCAGAGGTTGTAACGTTTGCAGGTTTCGAATTGCACGAAAGGGCTATTACTGGTAACAGTGCAAGACAAACAATGAGTTTTCTAGTTGACATGTTTCTTCGATTTAATTAGTATGTAGTAGAATATAAATCCTATTAAAGTTATTGCAATTCCAGTTAATGATTGTAATGGTTTGTTTTGAAACACGTAAATCATCATACAGCCCTCAATTAATATAAAGAGTAGAGGAATATATGGGTATCCAAATGTATGATAAATATTTTCGCCGTTCTTTTTCAACCTATATCTAAGTACGAATATTCCAGATACAGAAGATATTGTGAAAATACTTAAGGTGAAGCCGATTATTGTCATTATTTGCTCAAAGGTCGATGTCCAAATAAGTAGAAGAGAAATAATGGTTAAAAAGATTGTGGAGTAAACTGGAGCACCATGCTTATTTTCAATGCCAAACCAACGAATTGCTTTGTAATCTAATGCAATTGCCTGGCTAACTCTAGGTCCAAGGATTAGTAATGAGTTTATTGATGCAATTAGTCCTATTGAAATAAGTACAGCTACAAATTTCCCTCCAGTTTCACCGAATATTTTTTGTGCTGCTATAAAAGCAACATCTATCTTACCTGATAGTTCAGGAATTGGAACAACGTAAAGGAATATGAAGTTGAGGAAAGTGTATAAAATCATTACTATAAGAGTTCCAATTATTAGAATAAATGGAAGATTCTTAACAGGATCTTTTATTTGATGGGTAATATAGGCTGCTGAATTCCATCCTGAGTATGCGAATGAAACGTAAACTAGTGAAACTGCAAACGAAGAGCTGAAAATTTGCTTAATATCACTTACATGAGCAGTGAAATGAAAATCAGCGTGATGTCCTTTGAATAGTCCGAAGATGCAAAAAGCAATAATTAAAACAATATTTATTGTAGTGGCAATAAAATTGAAGTTGGCTCCAATCCTAAAACTACTTGAGTTTAGTATTGTAAGTATAACTATAACAGCAATTGCAATTACAATTGGAGAAACAGCCAAAAAGTTACCTGCATATGTGCCCAAGGCTATTGCCAACATGGCCATAGGTGCAGCAAACCCAATTGTCATGGATATAAATCCTGATAAGAAGCCAAATGATGGGTGAAATAATTTTGATAAAAAGATATACTCACCACCGGAACGGGGCATCCGTGCTGCCAACTCCCCATACGTTAGTGCTCCACAAATGGCAACAATACCACCTGTTATCCAAATAAATATTAGAGCAAGAATTGAGTTGATTCCCATAGCTTGAAATCCAAGGCTTGTGTAGACTCCAACACCTATCATATTTGAAACAACTATGGCAATTGCACGCGAGGGGCTAATAAGCTTTACAGATTCCAATTGTATTATAATTTAAAATTGAACAAAAATAGTAAAATGATTCATACCGTGACTGCAATGGGTTCAATCGTGACAAAATTTTTATCTAGTGGTAGTGTCGAAAATTGTAGCGAAGGTCTAGATAAATTCCTAGCCAAATATAGACTAATTGGTTTAAAGGATGATAAATTGAAGATTGAATATACTTGGATGTAACTGTTAATTTATACAAAAAGTAAGCAAATTATTACATCCTATAATTTACTAATGCTTATTACGTGGTGTTTACATTAGAACCTAATTCTGAGTTGCCCATAGATTGTGTTAAATCTATCTTTTTGTTGAAAAGTTCCTTCGTAGTTTACGGATAGTAAGATATTCTTATAGATTTGCCATGAAACATTTATATCACCTACTTGTTGATGGATATCTAACTTGCTTATTAAAAGATCGTAATCTAAAAAACGACATCCAAGTTCAGCTTGAAATTTCCCTTTTAACAGGACTCGGGAAATGTTAATGCCGTAAATTTCTCCTATTATATAGTTCGATTTCAAATAGGTACCTGAAACAGTAGCTGAGATATTTATGCCTGGAATATTGTAATAGGTTAAATAGCCGTATGCGTTGTAGGTAGGATGTGGATCCGATTTCAGAGATCGATAACCTCCTTGTAATCCAAACATAATGTTCTTTGTAATCTGGTAATTTGCTTGAAGTCTGTAGCTTTGTCGTTTCTCCTTTTCAAAAGTGCTATCTATTAGGGTCTTGAATGACTCATAGTAAATAATGTTTTTTCGTGCATCGTATGAGCCAGTTAAAGTTAACCTTTTAGTCATCCTATATCGTAACGACAGGTACATTCCTGTAAGATTTGCGGTACTTTGAGGTTGATTATTCTTTACTTTATATAAGTCTAATTCGAATGTACTATAAAAGTAAATGTTCTTAATAAGTGAGTTTGAATGCTGTAGGTAAAGGAATCTACGATCAGTTTTGGAACCATTCATCTGATTCATGAACGCCACTGAACTCTCGGTAAATGTATTTTCTGATTTAGTATCAAATGCCAAATATGCTCCATATTGAAGGAGTTTGGAGTTAAATCCATAATCCATATAATCTGGTCTTGAACCAACAACAGCACCAAAACCAAATCCTTTTATCTTCTTATCAAATTGAAGTCCATCCATCGCTCCAATACTGGAAATCCTAGAATTCAATTTACGACCAAAGCTGATTTGAGTAGTTTTGTTAAGGTCGTATCTAACTGCCAAATTATATACTTTCAGAGCATTAAAAACATTGCTTTTTACATCAGCCCAATCTCCAATCTTATGACGAAATGATAAATAACTTTCAAAAGACAATCTTGAGTTTGAGATGTTGTCAGCATTAATCGAAAATGTATATCGAAAGAGTTGAGAATTTTTGGCTGTAGTATTTGAGAAATATGAATAGGAATTAGCTGAAATACTCCCCCTAACTTTTTCACTGTATTCGTTATCTATATGCATTTTATCTGGTTTTTTAGTCTCTTGAATTTGATTCTTAGTATCAAGTTTTTCAATAACCTTTCCTTGCTGATTTTCTTTAACAATTTTGGGCTTTGCTATAATCTTATCGGTAACAGAAAGACTTACTTGCGATAAAAATGAGCAAACACAGGATATTGACGACAGGTTATTAACCTTCAGAATTGGTGTTAAATTACTGTTGGGAGAGGAGTAGAGCGTATCGCCAATAGAGATACCTTTAGTGGAATTGAATTTTACATACACATTTTCGGAACTCATAAATGTTACTTGACCAGCTATTTGCACACCAGTCACTTGTCCGAAAAGCGTATTACCAAAGGCTATAATGCAAATAGCAAAGAATATCTTTTTCATCTGTACAGAAATTCATAAATAATTACTATAGAATTAGTTATCATTTCTCATCTGAATGATACTAATTACCTAGGCTCAGATGAACCCCAAAGGGCTCAGCGAAGCTAAATGTCCATGTTTTGATCATTGTGCTTGGTGTTCTTTATCAACATGGACATTTCATAAATCAACATTAATCACTGGTACCTCGTGGATGACATTGGAAGCATGCAGCACTAGTATATGAATATCCAGTTCTCCCTCGGTGTTTATTATCCATATCTGTTTTATTATGCTCGTGACAGGTAATACATGTAAACTGCGCATAACTCGAAGGATTTGAATGACAGTCAGTGCATGAGTTCCATTGATTTCTATGTTTTCCAGAATATATTGGAAATGATTGGCTATCGTGTTGTAGATATGATGCCGGTTTCCAACCGGGATTAGTTGTATGGCATTGTGTACATACGCTTGAAAATCCTAATGTTTGATGGTTAGGATTGACCGTCTTATTGTAATCAGTTTGATGGCATGTGATACAATCCGATGATGTGGAACTATAGTTTCCTTTATGACAATCATTACAAGTCGGAGTGGAATGCCCTAAGGTAAGCGCAAAACTGTTGTGATTAAAGGTTGTTGGTTTCCAGCCCGGATTAGTTGAATGACATTGAGTACATGACGTTGAAAAACCTGAAGTTATGTGGTTTGGATTGGTTGTGGATTGAAAATCCTTTTGATGGCATGAATAGCAATCCGAAGAAGTTGAGGCATAATTGCCGTTGATATGACAATCTGTACATTTTGGGCCAGAGTGACCTAACGTAAGAGGAAATTTGCTATGGTCGATTTTGGCTGGAGTCCAACCTGGATTGGTTGTATGGCACTGCGTGCAAACTGTTGAGAAACCTGAGGTACTATGGTTGGGATTATTAGTTCCTGCATAATCCTTTTGGTGGCATGTGTAGCAATCGGTAGATAATGAACTATATGTACCGCTTGTATGACAATCAATACATTTTGGGACAGAGTGACCTAATGTAAGAGGGAAACTTCCATGATCAAAACTTGCAGGCTTCCATCCAGGATTAAGAGTATGGCAATTCCCGCAAGTTGTAGGAAAACTGGATGCGCTATGATTTGGATCTGTTGTTGAGGTGTAATCCTTTTGATGACATGAGTAACAGTCAGTTTTTGCATCTGAATATCTACCTGTTGTGTGACAATCAGAACATTTTGGAGTTGCATGTCCTTGTACAAGAGCAAAGAAACTATGATTAAAACCTGTACCATTCCATTGCATAGAGGTTGATGGATGGCAAGTATAACAATCTTCGGAAAATCCTGCCTGAATGTGATTGGGATTTGTGGTTGCCATGTAGTTTTGCCTGTGGCAGTCAATGCAATTTACGCCAGCAACATCAAAACTAGTTTGACTCTCTGACTTATGGCACTGAATGCAGTCGGCAGTTTTGTGAGCACCTAACAATGGGAAGTGGCTCAATTGGTGAATTTCGCCTATATTGTTTACCAACCATGAATTTGGAGTGTGACAATGTGAGCAGTCAGGGACAGTTGTTGTTTTATGCACATCTGTATGACATTCGTTGCATTTGTTTTTTGCTTCCTTAAATATAAGATTTTTATGACATTGTCTACAACTCACATCAGCATGATGACCAACAAGCGGAAATTTAGTTGTGTTGTGGTCAAAGGAGTATGTTTCCTTATCAAGTTGCCAACCTTTGGAACTATGACATGTTTTGCAACTAACTTTAAAATCAGCACCATGAGGCGATTGGGTCTTCTGATTTAAAACGATTAGCAATGCAGGGATGATCAAGAGTGACAAGATTCGCATGTGAAAGTTTTTAGTTTATATTTAACATAAGTCCGTGATCCTTCTTGTTGCAGTTTATGGCATTTTATGCAAGGTACGCTAATATGTTTACCATCAAGTTTAAAAGCTGCTATATTGTGATCGAATTTAGAATCATTCCAATTATCAGTACTATGACATTCAGTACAATTTGTTATCCCGTTTTTTTCAAATTGCTTAAAGTGATTATCGGTATGGCAACTTGAACAATTTGTTGGTAATCCAGAAAATTTTTGTTGTTCAATGCCATTAGCATCTTTTTTAAAGTGACATTCTTTACAGTTTTGTTTAAGATGAGCACCAGTTAGTTTAAAGTTGGTTTTTGAGTGATCGAATGAAACATCTTCCCATTGGGCTTCATTATGACAGATTTTGCAATTTGAGTTGGGATAGTATTTTGATGGAATATATGTTTGGTGTATATCGGTATGGCAATCTTTGCAATTATTACCAATATCCTTGAAACTCCACTTTTCCTGCTTTTTGTGACATTCATTACATGCTGTGGCTTTATGAGCACCCAAAAGCGGAAAGAAACTTTTATTGTGCTGCTCAAAGGTGTAAGTGACGAAATTAAATCCCTTCACAACATGGCATTGCGAACAATCAGGTGACTCCCCGTTTTTAGAAAATTGATTATTGTGGTAATCGGTATGACAATCTTTGCAATTTTTCCCAATATTCCTGAAACTCCATTTCTCCTGTTTCTTATGACATTGGTTACAAGTTACTGGTGCATGAGCGCCAAGTAGAGGGAATGAACCTACATTATGCTGTTCAATTGTAAATGAGTATAAATCAAAACCTTTTGTGGTATGGCATTGGGAGCAGTCAGGTGAAATGTTGTTTTTAACGAATTGATTGTTGTGGTAATCGGTATGACAATCGGAACAACGATCATGTTTAATTGGGTCAGTAAGTTTTGTCTTATGGCACGATTTGCAGTCAACGCTAAGATGTTTATCCACCAGGTTGAAGTTTGTCTTACTGTGATCAAAGTTTTTGCCCTTAATTGCATGGAATGATTCCTCGCTATGGCATTGACGGCAATTCTGCCCGAACTGATTCTGATGAGGATCTTTATGGCAACTTGTACAATTAGTATGCGCAACTCCCTGAAATTCCTGAAATCTTTTCCCGTCTTTCAAATCAACTTTATGGCATTTTAAACACTCCACATTAACATGTTTTCCCACCAATTGAAATTTAGCGTTAGCATGATTAAATCTAGTGGCTGGCTTAAATGCATCAGGATTATGACAGTTCAAGCAGGAGGAGGAAAGCGTTTTTTGGTGATAATCTTCGTGGCAGGTTAAACATTCCTTATTTACACCCATGTAGGTGTATTTTTTTGACTTTATCTTCGAATCGGAAATGAATTTAGCATTATGACAATCTTTACATTCCTTTTTAGAATGGGGAAGAGACAAAGGAAATCCAGTAAGATTATGGTTAAAAGTTTTAACATCAAGGCGAATAAGCTGAAAGTTTTTTCCATGATGATCGTTATGGCAGTCAAAACATTGTTTGCCTTTAACATCGGTTGATGAATGATACCCTTTTTGAAGACTAATACTTGCTTGTATTTCGGTATGGCAAGCCAAACATTTTTCACTAGATACTTTGCTGCCGAGAACATGGCATTGAGTACAATTTGAAATACCTTCGAGATGCGAATGAGGGTTAGATAAATCACCGGGTGAAATTTGCGCTGTGGCGTTAAAAAACAGCAACATCAACGTAAGAAAAACTCCTAAAGTTATTCCTGATTTATCGTGCATATTCGTTTAGTTTTTGTCTTACCACTAGTGTTTTAAAACTGTTTCACCAAATTTCTTCGTAATTTTAATTCCCGCTTTTTCAAGAAATTGAGTTGGTAGTTCGCCCCCTGCAAAGATATAAACAAGATCATTTTTTAATGTGAGATTTTCACCCTCTTTACCAACCGAAAGTATAACAGTATCGTCTTCGATTGATAAAAGATTTGAACTTAGCCTAACCTCAATCCTTCCCTCAGCCACAGCCTTATTCAAGGCCATACTATTTTGTGGTTTAATGCGATTGAAAACCTCATTGCGGTAGGAGAGGATTACATGGTTTTGATCTGCTAGGAGTAGGGCTGATTCAACAGCAGAGTCGCCACCTCCTACAACAATTACATGTTTACTAGATATTGCCTCGGGTTCCAAAAGGCGATACGCCACTTTTTCTTTCATCTCTCCTGGGATATTCAATTTTCGAGGTGTTCCGCGTCGTCCTATTGCCAGTAATACAGTTGCAGAGGTATGTTGATCACCCTTTAATGTAACCACTTTAAATATCTCATCTTCAGAAATAATAGAATCGACCTTGGAATTCTCATTGACGGTAATATTGTTTTTCTTCAGTACGGTTTGCCAAAGATCAAGCAGCTCAGTTTTACTAGTTTCATAAAGTTTGATTTTCCCGAAAAGGGGCAAATCCATTGGAGATGTCATCACAATTTTTTTTCTGGGAAAAGTGAATACAGTTCCTCCAAGGGTATCCTGTTCCAGTAGTAAAAACTTTAACCCATGCTTTTTTGCCATAAGACTTCCTGATATACCAGCAGGACCTGCACCTATAATGATCAAATCGTATGAGGCGTTATGATTATTTTTTATTGATTTAACTATGTTTTCAACAGCTTGCTTACCTTGCTCAACTGAATTCTTTATGAGCCCCATTCCTCCTAACTCCCCTGCAATAAAGATTCCTGGCACGTTAGTCTCAAAAGTCTGGTTTACATGAGGAAGTTCAACACCACGTTTCTCAGTTCCTATGCGTAAGCTAATGGCTTCGGTTGGACAAGCATGAAAACAAGCTCCGTGCCCAATACACTGGGAAGCATTGATGATGGTTGCTTTACCATTTCTTATTCCTAGAATATCATGTTCAGGACAAGCCGCAACGCATGCTCCTGTTGCTATACAACTATTTATGTCAACTACTGGATGAAGTGAGATGGGTTCGTGAAGGCCATCTTCTTTTGCTTTCTTTATTTTTTCATCAACGATTTTTGATTCTCTCTTTTTCTTACGCAGATAAATTGCAACTACAACAATACAAAGGATTGCTGCAAAAGAGTAAATCAATATACTTTCAATTAATTGTTCCATACTCAAAAAATCCATCTATAACCAAATGCAATAGTTACAGCAACATGAATAATCATTATAATTAGCATTACAAGTGCAAAAGGAGAATGAACCACATGCCAGTATTTGAATAAATTTTGCACCGTATCGAGTCGTTCAATTTTCCGATTCAGCGTGATATCGTTTTTAACCAGGGCAAGTATCTTTTTATATTCAGTTCTGGTTAGATTATTCTTTTTTAGTAAGGTCTTAACTGTGTAAATAGATTTACGATCATCGAAATATTTTCTAATATAACGGACAATTGCAAATTTATGATATAATTCAACTTTCTTTTTAATGGAATCGGCTAAAATGTTATAGCTTTCCTCATCAAGGTTGTAAGATTTTCTTACTATACCTGCTACATCGCTTTTCATCTCCCTAACTTCATTTAGGCTAAGCTCACGACCTTCAATTGATCTTGGAATTTGGATATAAATGAACCGTCCGATTATCCCACTCAAAAAAACGGCAACCATGCTCCAGAAACTTATAGCAACTAACCCACCAAACTTAAAGGCAGTATGAAAAAGAATTAGTATTGGACCCAATGTGCATAGGAAGATGTGAAATTCGAGCCAGTGTTTTAGTAGTCCCAGTCGTGATAATAACCGATATCTTTTCCGAACCATATAAATACTTACCCCAATAATCATTGATAAAGATCCTAAAATTCCCATTCCATGACCCCAAATGCCACTCGGTTTTAATAGGCTATGATCCGGGTGATAAAATCTTTCCTCAACGCTAACTTTGTAGTAAGATATTCCATTATAAAGCAGTACAATTAGTGTGGTTACTACAATAATAACTAATATACTTAAAAATATTCTGTGAGCGATTTTAGACATTTTGAATGATTATTTTATTTGAGGTTCTCCAAATTTAAGAAAAGTAATGATTCAACCAGTAAATTCCCCAGCATTATCAGCTGAATTTACCTTTCCAGAAAAGAAACAATTAATTAAAGTAATTGTTGTTTTTGTAACATTTTGGTAATTGTCAACCTGATTTTTAAGACAAAATAGAATTGATAATTGACAAAATAGGAGCAAGCACTGAAACATTAATTTATTAATTGAAAAAATCTATCAGTTTCTTGTTTTTGATAGTCAAAAAGCAAATATGTGGACAAATATGGAATCACACATATTTGTCCATATATTTTAAATGAACTTAACACCAAATTTTATACCGCAGCAAATTTAATTGCAGAACTATCCCATTTAGGAGCGTTTTCAATGGCTGGAATTATATCTTCAGGTTGATCAACGAACTGCCATATTTCAACGTGTTCAGCGCGCATAAAATGTTCGTGGATCATCTTTTCGAGAAGCAATTTAAGGTGGTCGTAAAAGCCATTAGTGTTTAGGATAATTATTGGCTTAGTGAATTTGCCAAGCCTTTTTAAGGTGATAACTTCCATAAGTTCTTCTAGAGTTCCACAACCGCCTGGTAGTGCAACAACCGCATCAACATCCTTTATTAGCAATTTTTTACGTTCATGCATATCCTTAACAAGGGTGAGTTGGGTAAGCCCTTTGTGTCCCCATTCAACCTTATCCATAAACCTTGGAAGTATTCCTACTACTTGGCCTTTGTTTTTGAGCACATTATCTGCTATACATCCCATTAAACCGGCAGATCCACCACCGTAAACAAGAGTAATTCCTCTTACAGCCATATCTTCGGCTAACTTTTGAGTGGCTTCAAAATAGGCTTTATCTACCTTTGAGCTTGAGGCGCAGTAAACACAAATTCGCATTAATTGAAATGTATTTGTTTAAAGTAAAAACTTAATGAATGCTAGATTTAGCATTAATTAGATAAAAACAAACCGAAGGGGTTACCTCCGGCTTAAACATTCGGAAGCAATTGTTATAGTAAAGCTTCAAGCTTAGAAACAAGACCGCTTTTAGGCACTGCACCAACCTGTTTATCTACAACCTGGCCCCCTTTTATGAAGAGAATGGTTGGGATATTCCTAATACCAAATCGACCTGCAATACCTGGGCAGTTGTCTACGTCAACTTTTACAATAAGAGCTTTGTCTTTGTACTCGTCAGCCATTTGCTCAACGTAAGGAGCAATCATTCGGCATGGGCCACACCATTCAGCCCAGAAATCGACCATTGCTGGTTTGTCAGATTTAATTACAATCTCCTCGAAATTAGAATCGTTTACTGCTAATGCCATGGTTTCATTTATTTAAATTTCACACTCTAAAATTATAAAAAATAACACTTAAAGCGCAAAAATGTTTTAACAAGTTACTCTCTTACCCTAAATTCAAATTCGTTACTTCTAAGATAGTTTAAGAATTTAGGTGATAAATTCACCTTCATCGTTCTGGAAAATAGGTCGATAGATATTTTGCTTTCAGGATCAATAACTTTGAATTTTAGTTGAATTTTTCCTTTGTTAGATTCTACCTGTTTTTTAATCTCATCAACTAAATTATCGGTTATGTCGTGAATTGGGATGGTGATATTCACCATTTTTATCATCTCCTCCTTAACGTCCGATAGCATATTCATGCTTTTAATCTTAAACTCTAATTCCGCAGGATTATAGGATTTTGGTTGAACTCTTCCTTTGATTAAAAGCGAATACCCTTCGAAACAAAACTTTCTGTAATTTTCAAAATCCTTACCGAAAAGAGCCAACTCCCAAGAATCGGAGTAATCCTCAAGGCTGATTTTCCCAAAATAGTTGCCATTTTTACTCGTAGCAACCTTTGCCGAGGTTATCATCCCTGCAATAGTAACATCTTTCCCATTAAGTAAAGGCAAATCTTTCATTTCGGTTAGTGAGGTGTTGCTGAAATTATCAATCTCTAACCGGTAATCGTCTAGAGGGTGCGCAGAAAGGTAAATCCCGATAACCTCCTTTTCACGATTTAGTTTTTCAAGTTTTGACCAGTCTTCGCCCACTGGCGTTTCAGGCTTTTGTAGATCGTAGCCAGTACTTGCTCCAAATAATGAACGCTGATTGTTGCTCTTTTCAATTTGAACTTTTGAACCGTAGCGCATTATCTGTTCGATGAATGATACTCCTTTTGAATCCAATGCAAAGTATTCGCTACGTTTAATTGAGCCAAGACCGTCAAAAGCACCAGCAACGGCTAATGCCTCGAAATTTTTCTTATTTACCGTTTGGAGGTTAACCTTTTCGGCAAAATCGAAGATATCCTTGTATTTACCATTGGTTTTTCGTGCTTCGATGATATTTGCAACAGCGTTTTCGCCAACCCCTTTAATTGCACCAAGTCCAAAACGAATATCGCCACTTGGGCTAACAGTAAATTTGTAGGCACTTTCGTTTACATCGGGTCCGAGAACCTGCATTCCCAGCCTCTTGCATTCATCCATGAAGATTGTAATCTTTTTGATATCGGAGATATTTCGGCTAAGTACAGCGGCCATAAACTCGCCAGGAAAGTTAGCCTTTAGGTAAGCGGTTTGATAGGAAATGTAAGCGTAACAGGTTGAGTGCGATTTGTTGAATGCGTATTGTGCAAAGGCCTCCCAATCGTTCCATATTTTATCAATCTTTTCCTGTTCATAGCCATTTGCAAGGCAACCCTTGGTGAACTTCTCCTTAAGTTCATTCATCACCTTAATAAGCTTCTTTCCCATGGCTTTGCGGAGACCATCGGCTTGACCCTTGGTGAAACCAGCCAATTTCTGGGACAGGAGCATAACCTGTTCTTGATATACAGTGATTCCGTATGTATCTTTCAGATATTCCTCCATTACAGGAATATCATATTCGATTTTCTCTCTACCGTGCTTACGATTAATGAAACTTGGGATATACTCCATTGGCCCTGGTCGGTAGAGCGCATTCATAGCAATCAGATCTTCAAACCTATTGGGTTGAAGCGCCCTGAGGTGCTTTTTCATCCCTGGCGACTCAAATTGGAATAGAGCGGTGGTTTCACCTCGTGAGTATAGCTGGAATGTTTTTTTATCGTCGAGGGGGATTGCATCAATATCAAGATCAATACCTTTTGATTCTTTGATAAAATCAAGCGCATCCTTAATTATAGAAAGGGTTTTGAGACCCAAGAAGTCCATCTTTAGTAGGCCGATATCCTCAACCTGTGATCCCTCATATTGTGTTACAAATAGATCAGCATCCTTGGCAGTGCTTAGCGGAATGTACTCCTCCAGATCATCACGACCGATGATAACACCACATGCATGAACACCTGTTTGGCGGACATTGCCTTCAAGAACCTCTGCGTATTTTAATGTATCACGAATCAGTTCATTCTCCGAATTTCGGGCTGCGGCAAGTTCAGGAACCTCCTTGAATGCCATTGCTAGAGTCGTACCTGGTCGTTCAGGAACTAGTTTGGCTAGTTTATCCGATTCAAAAAGAGGTAATTTTTGTACACGTGCAATATCACGAATAGCCATCTTGGCGGCCATTGTGCCAAAGGTGATAATTTGGGCAACCCTTTTTCTGCCATACTTTTCAACAACGTATTTCAGAACCAGTTCACGACCATCTTCGTCAAAGTCGATATCGATATCGGGCATAGAAATACGCTCTGGGTTGAGGAAACGCTCAAACAGCAGATCGTACTTAATCGGGTCGATATCGGTAATTCGTAAGCAATATGCAACTGCTGAACCGGCTGCTGATCCTCTGCCAGGACCAACCGAGACTCCCATTTCACGTGCGGCCTTGATGAAATCCCAAACGATAAGAAAATATCCAGGATATCCCATTCGGGCAACAACCTCAAGTTCAAACTCAATGCGTTCCGTGACTGTTTCGGAAAGATTATCTCCCCAACGCTTTTTTGCCCCTTCGTAGGTTAGATGCCGTAGATAATCGTTATCATCCTTGAATCCCTCTGGAAGAGGGAAATAGGGCATAATAGGGGCATTGGATAAGCTAAAGATTTCTACCTTATTGGCAATCTCTGCGGTATTATAAATTGCTTCAGGAAAATCGGGGAAATTGCCAAGCATCTCCTCCTCGCTCTTGATATACTCCTGAGTAGTGTAACGCAACCTATCAGGATCATCAAGGTCTTTTCCTGTACTTAGGCATATTAGTCTATCATGTGCCTCAGCATCTGATGCATTTATGAAGTGAGCATCGTTGGTAGCAATGCACTTTGTGTTTGTTTTCTTTCCAAGGTCAACTAGCACTTTGTTAACCTTAAGCTGATTCTCATACACTTCCTGATCGATTCTATAATCGCCCGATTGGTGAAGTGTTAGTTCGAGGTAAAAATCTTCACCAAAAATTTCTCTATACTCATAGATTAGTTTCTCAGCGTGATCTATATTACCTGCAAGGATTGCCTGAGGAATTTCACCGCCTAAACATGCGCTGCTGGCGATTATACCTTTACTGTACTTCCTTAGCAGTTCCTTGTCCATTCGGGGTTTGTAGTAAAACCCTTCGGTCCAGCTATACGAAACCAGTTTTACAAGATTATGGTAACCCTCGTTGTTTTTGGCAAGAAGGATTAGGTGATATCCTCCGCGATCATCCTTATCAGTGCGGTCGAAACGGCTATTCTTGGCAATATATGCTTCACACCCAATAATCGGCTTAAATAGTTTACTTTTCTCAGATTGTAGTTGCTTGGTAAGTTCATCAAACTTTTCAGGGTTTTCGCTCTGGATAATGCCATCAAGTTCGCATTTTACCCTCTTAATCTCGGCATTAACGGGGTCATTCTTCTTTTCAACTGTATTGATGAACTCCTTAACACCAAACATGTTACCATGGTCAGTAATGGCAACGGCTTTCATGTTCAGCTCCTTTGCCCTTTCGATTAGGATTTTGATATTCGAAGCCCCATCGAGGATTGAATACTGAGTATGGACGTGTAGATGAACGAAACCGCTCATTGGATTAGTATTGAGATATTTACAGTGATTACTATTTTGAATTATTCCTTCTTCAAATGTAGTACAATAAAAGCCTCGGGCGGGTGATGTTGATAACTATTGGATAAAATAGATTCGAGTTAGAAGTCCGAAGTCGAAAGACCGAAGACCGAAGGTGGAAGTCAGAAGTTAGGAGATGGACGTATGAAGACCGAAGATGGGGGATAAGAGTCAGAAAGGAAGGGGCAGAAATAAAAATCGAAATATATAACTATAAGCAAAAAACCTTTCAGAGTCCGAAGAACCTGAAAGAGTTTTCTAACCAAGTAAAAAATAATGAAACTTCCCAAAGATATTATCTGTAATAATAAGATATATAGTGAGTTGTGAATTATATTACAACCTATGGGAATTAAACAAAAATTTCATATAATTTTATAGTGGTTAAGGAAACGTACAATTTATTATAGTTGTGCGTTTTTATTTTGAGAAAAAAAAGAAATAAACCATGCAATTAGCAGAATGATTTATAACATGAATTTCGTAACTCTGACAGGGTTTTAAACCCTGTCAGAGTTAAACATAATTGACTTTTGAATTAAATAGAAACTACTAAGTAATAACATAAAACTTTAAAACAATGAAAAGAATAGTACTAGTACTCATCGCTTTTTGCTTATCGCAAATTATATACAGCCAAACCAATACATTTCCTGCTACTGGTAATGTTGGGATTGGGACGACAACGCCAAATAGCAAGATAGAAGTATACGAAGGGAATTTTAGAATCTCGAAAGTTGCGGGTGTAGGTGGCACATTTGGACAAATAGAGTGGTATCAAATGCATGGTACAGGTCAAGGATTAGCAGCATCTATTGAAGCATATAGAGCTCCTAGTAATTGGAAGAAATCATCCATAATTTTTAATACAAGCGATGATATTAATCTAGTTGAACGAATGCGTATTAATTATGATGGCAATGTTGGGATCGGAACAACAATACCCTCTACTAAATTAGAAGCAACTGGAACGATTAGCTCTTCAATAGCGTCAGCAAATGTCGTTTATTTTAATGGTTATATTAATGGAACGTATCCGAATAGAGTAACATTGGGTACATCTGATTGGAGTGGATATGCTTCATTATGGAATAGTGGTAGTGTTAAAACAGTTCATTTTAATAGTAGTGGGGATTCATACTTTAATGGCGGCAATGTTGGTATTGGGACAACAACCCCCACTCAAAAATTGCACATATCAAATATTGGTGGTAGTTCTGCGACCAGTGGAACTATACAAAATGGTATGATTAGACTTTATGAAGAAGGTTTTGGTAATGTATTAGATATTGGGATTACTTCAAATAATGCAGGTAATTCTTGGATACAAGCGGGTTTTAAATTTGACTTGAGCGTTAATAAATCATTGTTATTAAATCCTAATGGGGGCAACGTCGGCATTGGCACTACCACTCCTCAGAACAAACTTGATGTAGCAGGTACTATCCGTTGCACTGAGGTAAAGGTTGTGGCATTGCCATGGTCAGACTTTGTCTTCCACCCCACCTACAAACTCCGCACACTTGGCGAGGTGGAGCAGTTTATCAAAGCCAACAATCATCTTCCCGAAATCCCTACAGAGAGCGAGGTTAAACAGAATGGCGTTGGCCTTGGTGAGATGAACGCTAAGTTGTTGCAAAAGATTGAAGAGTTAACACTTTATATGATTGAGCAGAATAAGAAGATTGAGAGAGTTGAAGCACAGAATAATCTATTAATGAAAGAGGTGGAGCAATTAAAGGCTAAATAGATTCTAAGGTTTTCTGAAATTTAGCTTGTAAATTAAAACTTAGCTCAAGTTGTAAGTTCATCGAGGTCAGGTTGTACCTTGCAACTTGAGTTAAAATTTAGCTAAGTATGTGAATATTTTCCCCTTGTTTTTTTGACTGATTAATTGGTAATTTGTAGCAGATATGAGTAAATCCTATGGAAAGTCAAGATGCAATTGATAAGTTTAATAGTTATCTAAAAACAATACCGGGTTATAGTAAGGATGCATTTGAAATGGCTTTACCATTCATTCAGGTTCGGAATCTAAAAAAAGGAGAGCATTTTGTTGAGAGAGGTAAAACATGCCGACATTTTGCCTACGTTGCAGATGGTATTATGAGGGCTTATTCTCTCTACGATGGAGATGAAAGCACAACCTGTCTTTGTAGCGATAATACCTTTGCAACCTCTACTATAAGTTTTATTACCCAAACCCCTTCGAATGTTAGCATACAGGCATTGGATAATGTAACGCTTGTGCTAATTAGTCACGAGAACTTACATCAGTTATATGCAAAATCGCCTTTTTGGGAGAAAGTAGGCAGAGTAGTGACCGAACGGGAGTATATTGAATTGCAACAATCCAGCTGGCGAAATGGTCCCATACCCGCTCACGATAAATATTTAATTCTACTTAAGGAAAATCCTGGCATTACAAACAAAGTACCGCTTCAATATATTGCTTCTTACATTGGTATTACCCCCGAAACATTGAGCCGAATAAGAAAAAAGATTGCTAAAGGAAATTCTTGATCTAGATCAAGAGATATCTTTTTGCGCCAAACGACCTTTGTATCATAAAAAAACAATAAAAAGGAGGTCGTTATGATATCGCAAATTTTAAATGTTCTGTCAGGTATACTGAACTATCTGGTTCATACCTTTGCTGCCAATTGGGCAATACTACTATTTGGAATAGTAATAGCAGTTATTATCTCCGTTTACGTTGATGCTGAAAAAACACGTAAACTATTCCTACGTCGTCCAAAATATTTGATACTTGGGAGTGTGCTATTTGGCGCACTTACCCCGCTCTGTGCTTGCGGAACAATGGCTGTAGTACTTTCACTTATATCAAGTACAATACCTTGGGGGGCAATAATGGCTTTTCTAGTATCATCGCCGTTGATGAGTCCAGATACTTTTGTAATGTTATCAGGATTTTTGGGTTTAAATTTTGCAATTGCATTGGCTGCTTCATCAATTATTCTGGGACTTGGTGCAGGTTGGATAACCCATTTGATTGAGAAAAGAACTAGTTTTTTAGATAATCAGCTAAGGCTAAAAAATCAATCGTTGGAGAATAAAGTAGAGGTACAATCTCATGAAAATGAAGGAATTTATGTGAAAAAAAATAAACAGAGAGTACCTTTGGCAAATCTTGGTATGGTTACACTAACTGTCGATGGAAGATCAACTACAACTTGTTGTAGCACTGTTTCCAATGATATTTGTTGCGATGAACAATCTACAATCGCATCAACTGAAAATTCTTTTTTAGGCTTTATTAAGAGAGTAAGCAAGAGTCTTAAACTTAAGAAATTCTTAGTAAACTTCATTGATCTTGGTATTGTGAAAGTGCTACCCTTATTCATACTATTTGTTGTAATTGCATATTTAGTAAAGGAGTATGTTCCTACCGAATGGATTGTAACGCTTTTCAGTGGTAAGCATTTCTATTCGATTCCGCTTGCTGCACTAATAGGATTACCAATGTATGTATCTGATGCTACTGTTTTACCCCTTTTACAGGTTCTTAGAGATGCTGGTGCGAGCGATGGAGCAATACTAGCCTATATGATATCTGGCCCAGCAACTAGCATTGGTGTTATTGGTGGTCTTTCAGTAATAATGAAACGCAGAGCAATATTTCTTTATGTTGCAATAATATTGATTGGTTCAATTTTGCTAGGCTATGGGTATGATTTGGTGCTTACAATAATTTAAATAGTTCAATTTTGCTGTGGCGATGCTGTAATTCTGTGTCACCGCTTAATAGCATAATTGCATCACATTTTCAAATATTTATTCTTACTTTTATTGCCTGATAATCAAAAATTCTACTACCTTTGCCGCGCTAAAAATATGTAGGATAATTAAAAAAAGCGTAAAGTATGCCTGTAAAAATCAGACTAAGCCGTCAAGGAAGAAAGAAACTTCCTTTTTACCACATTGTGGTAGCGGATAGCAGGGCGCCACGTGATGGCAGATTCATCGAGAGGATTGGTTCATACAATCCTATTACTAATCCTGCTACTATTGAATTAAATTTTGATAGGGCATTAGATTGGCTGCAAAAGGGCGCTCAACCTACCGACACTTGTAGGGCTATCCTATCGTACAGAGGTGTAATGATTAAGAAACATCTACTTGATGGTGTGAAAAAAGGTGCTTTCACCCTTGATCAAGCGGAAGTAAAGTTCCAAGCATGGATTACTGATAAAGATTCAAAAATCCAAGCTAAAAAAGATTCTCTTGTAAAAGGGAAACGTGACGACATGAAACAACGCATCGAGGCTGAGAATAAGGTGAAAGAGGCTCGTGCACAAGAAATCGCTAAGAAAAGAGCCGCTGAGGCTGCAAAAGAAGCAAAACCTAAGGCTGAAGAAGCTACAGAAGCTGCAGCTGAAGGCGAAACCGCAGAAGCTTAAAGCTTTTGCCTATGAGTTCTAATCAATTTACTGAAATTGGTACAATTCAACGAACTCATGGAGTGAACGGCGAGTTCCAAGTAATTTGGAATCACGACTTTTACCTCGAAGAACAAAATTTGGAATCGGTATTCATCGAATTTGAAGGAATACCGATTCCTTTTTTTATATCATCAATCCGCACTAAAAGCGAAGATAAAGCTTTGATAAAGTTCGAAGATGTTGATGATGTAAATATTGCCAACGAGTTTGTTGGAATGAAACTTCTGCTCCCCTCGGATCAAATTGAATTGGATGATGAACTACTGATGAGCGATTTAGTTGGTTATACCTTGATAAGCAATCACAACCAACTGATTGGCAAAATTATTGACTACCAAGAATTTCAAACAAACTCAGTTTTTACGGTTATTCATCAATCAGGAAGTGAATTAATGATTCCTGCTGCTGAAGAACTAATTATAGAAGTTGAACCAGAAGGGAAAACAATTGTGATGGAAATCCCGGATGGACTTATTGATCTATACCTTGAATAGAATATCGTGTTCGTAGGTAATGATTCTTTTTCGCCAACGTTCAGGAATAATAACCGTCATCTCTTTGGCGTTATTATAGCCAACCATTGTAGATTTACTGGTTGCAGCAATTTTCTCTGTTGATTTATTATAGAGTTCCTGAGCCATCTTAAGGCTTTTGTTACCAATATGATGAATCTTGGTGCGAACAATTACCTCATCGAATAGTTTTATAGGATTAAGATAGTCGATACTAATACTTGCGAGGATTAATCCCACATCCTCCCAGTCCATCTGCTCTTGGAGAACATCGTTGAAATAATCCATTTTTCCCAAATCAAAATATTGTTGGTAAACCGAGTTTGTAGCATGACCCAGTTTGTCGATATCGTTGAAACGAATTTGAATAGGGGTAATGTGGAAGTAGTTAACCGGCCTTTGTTCTGTCATTCACTATAAATTTTTTATGGCGGTCAAGTTCTTCGAATATAGAGTTTTGACTCTCAAATTCAGGAACAATCTCCTTCATCAACCCAACTAATTTAAAGTTGTTGTGTAATGGCAAGTTTTCGATTAGGTTGTTGATTTGGTTGAAGATTAGCATTGGGTCATACTCCCTGACCTTTGCAACCATTATCTGTGGATGATGTGTTGAGATTGTATTTTCTTTATTGTTGAGAAGTTCTTCGTAAAGTTTTTCACCAGGGCGTAATCCTGTAAAATTTAGTTGAATATCTCTTCCTAGGGTTAGCCCAGAAAGTTTAATCATCTTTTTCGCCAAATCGATAATTTTCACAGATTTTCCCATATCGAAAATGAAGATTTCGCCCCCTTCACCCATTGCTCCTGCTTCAAGGACTAGCTGGCAAGCCTCTGGGATTGTCATAAAAAAACGAGTTACCTCAGGATGGGTAATAGTAACGGGTCCGCCATTTTCAATCTGTTTTTTAAATCGTGGAATTACAGAACCATTAGAACCTAGAACATTACCAAATCGAGTTGTAATAAAACGTGTTGAATTGTGTTTATTCAATGTTTGAATATATATCTCGGCAATTCGTTTGCTGGCACCCATAATATTTGTGGGATTAACAGCCTTGTCCGTAGAAATCATAACAAATTTATCAACTCCAAACTCCACAGCTAAATCAGATATTACCTTAGTACCATAAACATTATTGTGAATAGCTTCGGATGGGTTATTTTCCATTAAAGGAACATGCTTGAATGCTGCAGCATGAAAAACAATTGAAGGCTTAAATGCTTCGAATACCTTTCTGATTCGGTACTCATTTGTGATACTTCCTATAACAATTTCAAAATCAAAAAAATGTAACGTTTCTCTTAGTTCGATATCAATATCGTAAAGGGGGGTTTCAGCATTATCAAAGAGAATAATCTTTTTTGGATTAAATCTGGCGATTTGTCGAACCAATTCGCTCCCAATTGAGCCTGCAGAGCCAGAAATCAATACTACTCGACCTTTAATGTCAGTTTGAATCCTCCTTTTATCAAGTACAATGGGTTGACGTTCAAGAAGGTCTTCAATTTTGATGCTTTTAATTTGATTAAGACTAAGTTCCCCGTTTATCCAGGTATCGGCATCGGGTACAGTTAACGCTTTAACATTGTATTTAAAACACTTTTCAACAAGTTTATTCTTTTTAACAGGATCAATACTTTTTTTGGCAATGATAAGTTTTGATATTTTATGCTTTTGCATTAAATAGTCAAGTTTATCAGTATTGTAAATACTTATGCCTTCAAGTTTTTTCCCCTCATTTTTATTAAAGGGATCGATATATCCGATAACTTTAAAGTTTGTTCCCGCATCCCTATCTAAAGTTTTCTTTGTTAACACCCCAAATTGATCAACTCCGTAAATGATTATGTTCTCTTGCTCAGAACTATCATTTATAATACTGTAGTAGATGGCTTTTACAGCTAATCTAGATCCAATAAGTATAATTGATGTCGCAAAATAGTCAATAACCAAAATTGAGTTAGGAATGATATATGTTCCAAAAGATTTAAGGTATATTAAGTTTGCAACGAACAAAAGAAGGCTACCCGCAGTAACAACAATAAAAATTCTCTCAGCATCTTTCGCACTAGTGTATCTAATTAATCCTGCAAAAGTTCTGAAAATTAGAAAGGTTATTGCTCTAATAAAAAGTAATATAGGTATAGCTATTTTTAGGGCTTCCATTTCAGATTCCCCAATTCGAAATTCAAATCTAACGTAGTAAGCAATGCTTAAAGAAAAGAGACAGATTAAAAGATCAATAAGAAATACAATCCACCTAGGGGTGTGTTTAATTGGTGCAGACATTTGAATTAAGTTTGTGTCCGAAAATTTAGTTAATAAAATACGATGTAAAGTTAAAAAACTTTAGTTATATGCAGCGTTAAGATACCTAATTTCGTCAATATGTATAAAACTATTATACTTAATTTTAGTAATTTAACATTAAAAATCTATAGGTATGAAAAAATTATCATTTTTACTTAAAATTGCGGCTGCATTTGTTCTAATCATTTTCCTTTCTAATTGTGCTAGCGCACAACAGCGTGATGTTCGTAAAGTATCTGGTTTTACAGGGATTGGTTTATCAATTGCTGCTGATATTTATCTAACCCAAGCAAACGATTATAAAGTTGAGATTGAAGCTGATGCCGACTACCTTGAGAAAATTGAAACCGTGGTTGATGGTGATGTTCTGAAGATTAAGAACAAGGATCATTTTAACTTTGAATTCCACTCAAAAAAGGTAAAGATTTATATTTCAATGCCTCATGTAAGTAGTATAAGTATATCTGGTTCAGGAGATGTTTTGGCTCAAACTGCAATTAAATCTGAGGATTTAAAAATCAAAATTAGCGGCAGTGGAAACGTAAAGGTTGAAAACTTATCGGTTAAAAATTTAATGCTCACCATTTCAGGTTCTGGTGATATAAAATTGGCTGGAACAGATGTTGCCGAAAGTGCTTCATATGCAATAAGTGGTTCAGGAGATATTGATAATGAAAATCTACAGTGTAAAAAAGTTGAGATTCATGTTAGTGGCTCAGGAGATGTTCGAGTTTGGGCTGTTGATGAACTTAATGCTCGTGTATCGGGTAGTGGCGATGTATACTACAAAGGACGTCCAATAGTTGATGCAAAAACTTCAGGCTCTGGTGGAATTCATTCTATAAAATAATTAATTTTAATCTGTAAGATATTTGGGGGGCTATTAAATGGCCTCCCATTTTTTATTCTCTTATTATTTTAATCTCGCCTTTTAGTCCAAGTTTAATAATTCCAGATGGCTTATCGGAAACGGGATTGTCAAATTCCTGGGAAACAATAAAGTCAACTTTTTCCTTAATTTCTTTATCAATATTATTGAATGAAGAGGGGGATGGTTTACCCGATATATTTGCTGATGTAGAAACAATGGGCCTCCCAAAACGCCCAATTAGTTTTTTGCAAAACTCATGGTTAACTACACGTATTCCAATTGAACCATCGGGTGCAATTAGGTTTGGAGCCAAATTCTTTGCTTTCGGGTAGATAATTGTTAGTGGTTTATCTGCAAGTTCAATTAAATCCCAAGCAATTTCAGGCATTTCTGATATATATGAAGGAATTCGCCTGGGTTGGTCGATAAGGACAAGCATGCTCTTTGAATCCTCACGTTGCTTTAGCTGATAGATTTTTGAAACTGCTTCGGGGTTGGTTGCATCGCAGCCAATGCCCCAAATCGTATCAGTTGGGTAAAGAATAATACCTCCCGATTTAAGAATTTTAACAGCCTGATTGATATTTTCTTGCATTAGAAATATTTTCTGATTTAGATTTTGATTGTCGAATTTAATAATTTTCTATTTCTCTTTTGATGGGGTGTTATTGTAGGAAAATTTGCCTATTGTTTTTCCAGTTCCTTTAATTAGCCATAAAAATCTTTTAATATTTCCCTTCAATAGAGATTTTTTTAAACCTGAATCATTAGGATTTACAACTATTTCACCTTGATATTCTTGACCTCTCTTTAAAAAATACCGAGTAAAAGCGGATGATGTAATTCCCCATTTATTTAGGAACTGCAAACTGCCATTGTTCATGGTAATTCGTCGGGTTGATTTTGAGCCGAAATGGTATGCACGGCTAGCATCAACGCCCTTAAAATGGCGAACACCTGCTTCGTAGAGTTTCATTGAAAAATCGGGGTCGGAGTAAAGCCCTGGATAATACTCAATGCTATACCCTCCAATAAGATCCCAGATTTCTCTATGGACAATATTAGGAGGCCATGTTGCCCCATTCCAATCTTCCCCTTTTATCGTTTTATAATCTCTTAATAATTCAGTTTCCTTGAAATTCTCTGGGTTTGTGCCATAATCATAGGGCGAAATTATTTCTCTATGAGCAGAGACTTTAGGTTCGATAATGGTTGAGGATAAAAAGAAAAACTTATGGGGTATGCTTTCAATCTCTTTCCATAGTTCAAGATCCCAGTTGGGTAAAAAGTACATATCATCGTTCATGTAAACGATATAATCGGTTTTAACAAGCGATCTACATGCATTTACCGCCCAGCAAATCCCAACGTTTTCTGCACTATGAGTATGATCATATCCTTGTTGACGTACCCATTCAAGCGTACCATCAACTCCCTCGTTTACGTGGATTACAAGTTGATGCTTGAATGCAGAATTCTTCTCTATGCTTTTGATACAAAGTTTGAGCAGTTCTAGATTATTCCATGTTGGGATAATGATGGAAAATCTGCTATTCTCGTTGTTGTTAATACTGGGATGCCAGCTAATCATTACTTTATTTTTGGTAAGTATTTATTTTACAATCTGATAATTGATTCGTCTTATGGTATGATTCTGTAGTTTTTGTATTCAAATAGTCTATAGCCAAAAAATTTCTCAATCCAAAAGAGAATGTAACCCTTAAAATTAAACTTTATTTTACTTT
Organism: Bacteroidales bacterium; assembly: GCA_013141385.1. Lineage (NCBI taxonomy): Bacteria > Pseudomonadati > Bacteroidota > Bacteroidia > Bacteroidales > Bacteroidales bacterium. Next base: position 456,713 of record JABFRB010000002.1, read on the forward strand.
CATCGATTTGTACGTGCCAGTTCAGATTTTTCACCAAATCCCCCATAATCTTGGGATGTGTATCGTTGAATCGTTTTACTGCATCAATCTCCGAATAATCAAAATCGGCTACCTCAGTCACTTTTTCTTCAAGTGCCGTGTCGGAGTGATATAACGCATGAAAACTTCTCATTTTGTTCTTGATTACCTCTGGAGGTCTAACCCAGCCATAGTGATAGATATAAGCATCAATAAGTTTTACATTTAACTTTCTATCCTCTTTTCTAAAACCTTGGGCATCCTTAAAAGATCTTATCTTTTTATCATTCCTTACAATTCTAATTTCCCTACGATACCATTTCCTACTAACACCAACAAAATCGAAAGTACCCCAGAAGTGTAAATACTTGAAAAGCAACCCCTCTACTTTTGGGTGGTTCAACCAGCGGTTCATTTCGTTTCTAATTATTGGTAGATACTTTTCGTGAACCACCTCATCGGCCTGAATATAGAAGCACCAATCGAAATCCTCTGCTATAGCATCCAGAGCTTTATTGGTTTCAACAGCAAGAACCTGTCCGCCGGCTCTGAGGGTATCGTCCCAAACCGTTTCTATAATAGTAATTTTATCGGGGTGGATGCTTTTAATTAATTCGAGAGTTCCATCATCGGAGTTTCCAACTGCAACTACAACTTTGTCGCAAATTGGTAGAATAGATCTTATTGATTCTACTACAGGGTAGCTATATTTGATGGCATTTCGAACAATGGTAAAACCGCAAACTTTCATGCTAAATTTGTTAGTGGTTATTTATAGTAGGGATTTATATAAATTCATAAACTTATCTGCTATAACTTCGGGCAAGAACTGTTTAGCATGTTCAATCCCATGTTTAGTTAAATCAGATCTTAGCTCTTGATTTTCAATAATTTTTAGGATTGCTTCTCCTATTTCATTGGGGTTTTGAGGATCTATATAAATACTTCCTAAACCGCCAGTTTCCTCGAAACAGCTGCCTTTACTTGTAATTACAGGTATTCCTGAAGTTAAAGCTTCCAATATTGGTATTCCAAACCCTTCAAATATCGATGGGTATACAAAGCATAAAGCATTTTGGTAGATTGCTGGAAGTTCATCATTTTTAACCTTTTCGGGGAAAATAATGGTATCTATTCTATTATCCACCAGATATGGTTTTACTGATTTGTGGAAATATTCTGTTTTACGACCAACCACAACCAATGGCATTTCAACCCTTTTTTCTTTCAGAGCCTTAACGATGTTTAGTAGATTTTTTCTCTCTTCAATAGTTCCAACATAAAGTAGGTATCTGTCTGGGAGGTTGTACTTTGCCTGAATACTTTGAAACTCTTCTTGGCCTATTTTCTGTTGATATACGGAATTACAACTTTGATATATTACCTCTATCTTTTTGGGATCAACTTTAAGGAAATCAATTAAATCATCCTTGGTTTGAGTGCTAATGGCTACAATCTTATCGGCAACTTTACAGGCATACTCCAATTTTTTCTTGTAAATAAAAACGTTGACTGCCCCATAAAATTTAGGAAAGCGCAGGAAAATGAGATCGTGAACAGTTAGAACAGTTTTAGCACCAGATTTTTTTATTCCGTAGGGCAGTTCATGGCTTAAACCATGATAAATGTTGATTTTTTGTTTTTTGATATCCCTAACAATAAACTTACTACGCCATAATGACCCAAAAGTTTTGCGATAGATTTTGCTTGGGGAAATTATGCTAATGTTGTTTTCTGTATGTTGATTTAGGATTATCCTATTTTCTATTTTAGGTGTGAATAGGATAAAAGTGTTAGTGTTATCAGTTTTCGCTAATGAATCGATTAGATTTCTGCTGTAGTTACCAAGTCCACTCCTGTTATAAAATGCACGTTTAGCATCAAATCCAATTCGAAAACCCTCTTTTGCTAGCAATGGGTGTTGGTGGTTCAACTTAGAGTTGTTGGCTAAATAGAGATGACGAAGTTTTACGTATTTCAGCTGGTTTAGCTTTGCAGCTGAAATGCTGACAAAAAATCCGCCATAGCCATCTAAAAATCCTAATCGAATAAAGTATGAATGAATAAACCGCCAAAGAGGGCTGATAACAATTTTAATGAAACTCGATTTTTTTCCTCTATTAAAATATTCTTTGGCTGAAAGGGTGCTATACTTATTCATTACTTCAACTAGCTGCTCGTAGGAGTTGTATGTCCAATGTAGAAGATCACCTTTTAGAACGCCAACCTTTGAACCCTCTTTCATTTCTACTACTTCGTGGATATTTGCGCCACACCATTCCCCTTTTCTTCTATCTAATAGCCTTATTTTTCTGTCGGGATACCAATCTGTATGTTTTATCCATTGTCCGCAGCAATAGTTAAGCCTGTTAAACTTGTAAGCATCGTGCTGCCAATTCTCTTTGATTTTGAGGATTGATTCTTCTAATTCAATTGATAATGCCTCATCGGCATCAAGAGATAACACGTAATCGTAGGTGGCTTGCTGAAGGGCAAAGTTCTTCTGGTCACGATAACCATTGAACGGGTGTTGAATAAATTTAGCCCCTAATTTTCTCGAAATCTCTTCGGTTTTATCAGTTGAGTAGGAATCAACAATTATAATTTCATCGGCCACTCTTTGCATTGAGTTAATACAACGCTCAATAACTTTCTCTTCATTTAGGGTGATGATAACAGCCGATATTTTTACCATTATATTCGGATATTTGTGGTTGTTGAATGTACGAAAAAATTACAAAACTGATAATCGATAATAAATAAAAATCATACAGTTAAGCACTTACTCCATAATCTCTAAGTGCATCGTTGAGCGATGTTTTAAGATCTGTTGATTCTTTTCGCTCACCTATTATAAGAGCACATGGAACTTGATAATCACCAGCAGCAAAAGTTTTAGTGTAAGAACCAGGGATCACAACTGAGCGAGGAGGAACAACACCTTTATACTCTTTGGGAGTATTGCTAGTAACATCAATAATTTTTGTTGACATAGTAAGAACAACATTTGCTCCAAGTACAGCCTGTTTGCCAACCCTAACCCCTTCAACAACTATACATCGTGAGCCAATAAAGCAACCATCTTCAATAATAACTGGCGCAGCTTGCACAGGTTCAAGTACACCGCCAATTCCAACACCACCGCTTAGGTGAACATTCTTTCCAATTTGAGCGCAAGAACCCACAGTTGCCCAAGTATCAACCATAGTACCTTCATCAACATAAGCACCAATATTTACGTATGATGGCATCATTATTACCCCTTTTGCTAAATACGAACCATAGCGGGCAATTGCATGTGGAACTATTCTAACACCCAATTGTTTATAGCCTGTTTTAAGTTTTATTTTATCGTGAAATTCAAATGGACCAACTTCAATTGTATTCATCTCTTGAATTGGAAAATAGAGGATAACAGCCTTCTTAACCCATTCATTAACAATCCATCCTTTCTCGGAAGGTTCAGCAACCCTAATCTCACCCTTATCAAGGAGTTCAATAGTACCTCTAATTATTTCTTGTGATTCTTTATTTGTAAGAAGGCTCCTGTTTTCCCAAATATTTTCAATTGCTGCCTTTGTTTCGATCATCGTTTATGAGTTTTTGCAAATTTATAAATAATAGTATTTATCTGGCATAATTATTAATTAATGCAAAAAAATCTCATCAACTTAAATGGTAATAATGAATCCATATTTAGTGTTGTTTGAATAAATTGTTGAAAACACCATTTAAGTTGAACTACAGTAATTTATGATCAAATAAATTTGTATTTTAAATGCTCTCGGTTTTCAAAAATTTGGTTGATTGACAGCTTAGTTGTAATTATTATCTGGTTAAAATTGGTTAAATCAGCTGATGGTATTAATATCTTTTCTGCATAAACTATTATTTTTGAATCCATAAATAGTTGATAATTGAAAAATCATACACTTCTAGTTTTAGCTTTAATTTTAGTCTCACTAAACTCCATTGCAGAAAAACGAGATTCTGTAAAGGTTGTCAATTTTCGTGTAATAAATGCTTCATCAGGGGTTTCTGTAGAGTTGGCGCATGTTATTAATAAAACTCGTAGAGAGGTTGCAATCGCTGATAAACTCGGATATTTCAAAATTCCAATTTTAACTGGCGATACGCTCAGCATTACATCTTTAGGTTATTTTAGCCAAATTATATTGGATTGGGGCCAATTCGGTTGTGATTCCACTTTTTATACAATTGAGATGAAACCACGTTCATACCAATTGAAGGAAGTAAAGGTATCGTGGTTTTCAAACTACGATAAGTTCCTAAAAGGGGTTTCAGAATTACAAATCCCTCTTACAAAAGAGGAGGTGGCATTGGGTAAAATAACCGAGTATTTTGATAGGGCAATTCGTAAACTAAATCTAATAGATTTGCCTTCTGCGGCTTCTGGGGCAGCATTTGGTAAGGATTGGTTGGCAAAACAAAATGAAAAACTCGACGAAAAGTTAGAGAAGGAGCGTAAACGTAGGGCCATTGAGAGAAAGTATTCCGCAGGAATAGTATCAGCATTAACAGGTTTAACTGGGAATGAGGTCCACTGGTTTATGGAGTACTGTGCATTTACAGAAGAATATCTTCTGAAAGCTAGCGATTATGACATAAGAACAGATGTGCTGAATAAGTATAAAATCTATCATCCCGATAAGCCTTCGAAGGAAAAATAATATTTATCTTTCCGGGTATTTACATCCTATGAATACCCTTTTTTGTTGATTAATAGATTTAGATTCACTATGAGCACTCAAACCCCTTCAATCGAAAATGTAGTTAAGGCTTACGAAATTGTAAAAAAGTATGCCAATCGTACACCAATTCATCAATCACATAGCGTTAATTCTATTCTTAATACAAACCTTTTCCTGAAATGCGAAAACTTTCAAAAGGTAGGTGCATTTAAGTTTCGTGGCGCATCAAATGCGGTTTTTAGTTTATCAGATGAGGAGGCAAAGTTTGGGGTAACAACTCATAGTTCGGGGAATCATGCGGCTGCATTAGCCTTGGCTGCTTCAATGCGTGGAATCCCATCATTTATTGTTATGCCCGAGAATGCACCATCCATTAAGAAAAAAGCAGTTGAAGGGTATGGCGCAAAAATTACCTTCTGTAAACCAACGCAGAAGGAGAGGGAGGATACCCAAGCTAGAATTCAAAAAGAGACAGGTGCAGCTTTCATTCATCCTTACAATAATTTTAATGTGATATGTGGGCAGGGAACTGCCTCGCTTGAGCTGCTCGAAGAATTTCCAAATTTAGATATAGTTATTGCTCCTGTCGGTGGTGGTGGATTATTAAGCGGAACGCTTACATATGTTAAAGGGTTTAACCCAAACATTAAAGTTTATGGTGCTGAACCTATCAATGCAGATGATGCATTTCGATCACTTCGCGATAAAACCATTTATCCATCTGTAAGCCCAAATACCATAGCCGATGGCCTATTAACCTCTCTTTGCGAATTAACCTATGAGATTATTTCTAAAAAATGTGATGGTATTTTAACAGTATCCGAAAGTGGAATCGTTGATGCCATGCGACTTGTTTGGGAAAGGATGAAGATAATTATTGAACCATCTTCGGCAGTGCCAATTGCAGCAATTATGGAGCATCCACAATATTTTACAGGGAAACGGGTTGGTGTTATTATATCTGGTGGAAATGTAGATTTGGATGGTTTGCCCTTTGGAAAAAGTGGCTCTTAATTAGCCACATTGTTTAGTTCAAAAGAACATAGAACCGGGTAGTGATCGGAGAAGTCGACCCTTGGGCTAGAGAAATTTATCGCTTTCAAATCTTTGCTATGTAAGATATAGTCGATTCTGTAAGGGAAAAATCGAACATAGGTGTTTGCAAATCCTTTTCCAACCTCTTTAAAAGCGTCAAGCATATTTTTGGTCATCTCGTGGTAGGTATAGGATATTGGGGAATCGTTAAAATCTCCACATATAATTACAAGATACGGACATTTCCTAACATCTTCCATTATCATATAAACCTGATCTGCTCGCTTTTTTAAGGCATCACGGAATTTAAAAGATATCTCTTTTATTTCAGCAATATTACTCTCGTTTTTATGGTTTTGATTAAGCAGAAAACTAAGATTCCTTTCCTTCAATTTTAGCGATTGCAAATGACAATTATAAACCCTTATAGTGTCCACACCTACACGAATATCGGTGTATATACAAGCGTTTGAAGTATTTTCGAAAGGGATTTCTCCTTTACCTACAATAGGAAATTTGCTATAGGTTGCTATACCATAGTTGGAGTTGCTCGATTTAATCACATACTCAATATGTGAGTTCATTTTAAGCTCTTTACTAATTGTTTCCTCGCTTAATTTTCCTTCCACCACAAAAAATTCTTGAAAACAGGCTATATCAACATTTTTCTCTTTAACAAACTCGGAGATGTCAGAAAACGATGGGGTTTGGTTTGACCATGAGTAAAGTCTAAACAGATTGATATTGTATGAAAGGATATTAAAACTTGGGTTTAGATTCTCAATTTTTTTTCCGAATGGTAATTGAATAAAGTTTAATAAATGACTAGTACCTAGAAGTATAGTAAAAATTGGAATTAGGAACAATCGTTTCCATCGAATAATCCAGTAAACTAAGAAAAACAGGTTAATTATTAATAGAAAAGGATATGCCAATCCTAATAATCCTGCTAGCCAGAATTTATCAGGGTTTATGTAAACTGAAAGGTAGGTGAAAAGAAGTCCAGTTGCAAATAGGATACAAATTGTTACTAATGTACGATGTAAAAACTTGCGCATTATCTAGTTTATCGAATTATCCTTAAACTTAAAAAGTATCTCTTTCTCCTCTTTGGAAAGACTATCATAGCCCGATTTGGCAATTTTATCCAATATTTTATCAAGGCCTACTTGATTTTCTACCTTGCGTCTATTGTATTCATAATCAATATCGGATTTTTGATAGCTCACTTTTAAATGCGAGCGTTGTTTTTTCTTTAAACTAAATAGATTTATCAACCAGCTGATTGGTTTAATAAGATCTACACCACTTTTACCCGCAACTATAAAAAGATATCCAAATAGCGCACCCCCTAAATGGGCAATATGACCCCCAGGATTTGAAACTGGAATGCTAATTATATCGAGCACAATCGAAAATAGGGCTAAATATTTAAGCTTAACAGGGCCAATAAACATTAGGTTGATGCTCATATTGGGCATCAATGTAGAAATTGCTATAACTACTGCAAGCACCGATGCTGATGCCCCTAAAGCAGCGGAAATTGGCAACATTTCTCTAAATACACCCAGAATATTATAAAGTAGAATGTAAAAAGCTGCTCCCGATAAACCACCCATTATATAAACCCCTACCAACTTCCTTTGTGACATGTACTCAAGGAAAATCATCCCAAACCAGTAAAACAATAGCATGTTGAATAAGATATGCAGGAACTCCTCGTGGAAGAACATGTAGGTAAAAATGGTCCAAGGTTTGGTTAAAAGTGCAGGAATATAGGCAGGAACGGCTAGGTATTGTGCTAGACTATCGCCTAAGGGTGAACCTCCAAGAAAGAAAATCACCCGAATTAAATTGTAAACAATAAAAACAGCAAGATTTACATAGATAATCTTTGTAAGGTTGCTCCCAAACTTGAATGAATCCTTTATTTCCTGTGCGATACTCATATTAAAGTTGATGATTTACTGTTATTCATTAACTTCCGATTATGTTGGTTAATTCTTTTTTTAAGGTGCTATCTTTTTAATTGATGACCCTTTTTATTCCATTCTTAAGTGTTGTGACATAAAAATTAAGTAATAAACCAAGTTTATAATTTCCTAATTTCAAATATGTTAACACTTGTGCTGTATGAACATCTGTAAAAGCCTCAACAGTTTTAATTTCTATAACAACCTTGTTATTAACTAGTAAATCTATTCTGTAGCCATGATCAAGTTTCACATCTTTATAAATAATTGGCATTGGTTTTTGGCTTCGCCGAACTCGTAAAGTGCACTCGGTTCTTTCTGAACATCTAATCCTGCCTTGGTTAGCTCGTAATATAAGCATTCTTGATATGCAGACTCTAATAGCCAGGGCCTAATTGTCTGTGAACTTCAATTGCACATCCGAGTATAATGTTTGAAAGTTCATTTTCACTTAATTGTTGCATATTACTTTGTGTGTTTTGTGACTACTTTGTGTTTTTTGTGGAATAGCTATTACACAAAGGTTCACAAAATATGACACAAAGTTACACAAAGATTTTTTTCAGCACCTCACAAAAAGAATTAACCATTATGTTCAGAATCATTCTTCTCTAATAAAATATATCCTTTCGCCTATTCCAGTACTTAATAAGAATAAAGCCGAAAAGCATTCCACCGAGATGTGCAAAGTGGGCAACATTATCGAATTTAAAATTACTTACACCCATAAACAGCTCTATTACACCATAACCAATAACAAAGTATTTTGCTTTAATTGGAATGGGTATAAACATTAGCATAAGCTCAGTATTTGGGAAAAGCATACCAAATGCCAATAAAACACCGAAAACTGCACCCGAAGCGCCAACTACTGGAATATCCATTTTAAGTTGGATAAGAGCCTTGGCCCATTCTCCTGCTTCTTCAATATAAGTTGGATTTCCTGGGCTATTAGACCAATGGCTAATAAATTTTTCATATATTTCGTTATAAGCACCGGGAAAATAATGAGTTACAAATGCCGAAAACGTTTCAGGTGATGGCGTATTAAGCATGGCAGTTGCAGCAGACTCTATGTTTGAAATTTGAATATAATTTACAAATGTATGTAGGGCAACCGCTCCAAAACCTGTAACGAAATAGTAAAGCAGAAAGCGTTTACTACCCCAAACCTGTTCAAGTACTCGGCCAAACATCCATAGGGCGAACATATTAAAGAATATGTGGGTTATTCCACCATGCATAAACATGTGAGTGATAATCTGGAATGGCCTAAAATGTTCAGATCCAAAGTAATATAAGCCTAAAATGCTATTTAAATCAATTCGAAGCACACTATCAACAACAAAAGTTGCTAAAAGCATAATAACATTGATAATAATCAGGTTTTTGACTATGGGTGGTGTGCTACCAAAATTGGGTCTTTCAAATGCGCTCATAAAAGAATTGTTAGTAGATATTCTAATTATTGATGTTTAAAACAAGTTTATTATTTCTTTTGTTTAAATACTCTATTCTAGTAACTATTCACCACGGAGACACGGAGATCACAGAGTTTCCTTTCAATAATTGTTTCACCAGTCACAGAAAAATAGCCTTGAAACAACTCGGCAAATTGTTTAATGGCATGCAACACCAATATATTTTTTTGAATAATCATCTCTGTGTCTCTCTATGTTCTCTATGTCTCCGTGGTTTTATTTTTATTTCGTCTAATGCTGAATAGTTATCTTTTCTATAAAAATTTAGACAAAAGTAGGAATAATATGAATTACTTAAATCTTTTTTCCAAATCATCAAGGCTAATAATGGTTAAGATACTCTTTCCTTCGGGTGAATAATTATGATTTTGACATGCAAAAAGTTTATCAACCAAATCCTGCATCTCAATTCTATTTAGAGATCGTACATACCCTATGGATGCCGCTTTAGCCATCGATACTGCAAGTTTTTGGTGAGCATCATCCTGCAGTTTACTTTGATTCTCCTTTAGCGATGCAAGAATATCCTCAATATATCTTATCGGATCACCAATCTTAATGCTAGCTGGCAGGCTATTAATTGCAACAGTATTTTGACCCAAACTACTTAGCTCAATACCAAGAAGTGCAAGATCCTCATGAGCATCCATTAGCAAATTATAATCCCCTGCATTTAGCTCCAGGGCTTGCGGAAAAAGCTCCTTTTGGGTTATATTTTGCCCGGTTGACAGGCTACCCAGATACTGCTCGTAAAGAATTCGCTCATGAGCATACTTTTGATCAATCACCATCAACCCCGATTTAACAGAAGTAAGAATATACCTATCCTTAAACTGAAAAAATCGAGGATTAGCGCTCTCTTCATTATCATCAAAACCTTTTGATTTAAATGTTTGAGTTACTGGACCTGTAGTATTAAAATCTTCTCCTTGATTATCTTGGTAAAGTTTTTCCCAACCTTTGGTCGACTGTTTATGATGTATCGCATTTTGCGATGGTATTCTTGGTACACCCTCATCAAACGGGTTAAAACTTGCGTTAGTCTCTATTTCAGGAGGGCTATAAGGTGAATTCTTCGGAAAAAATGGAATATCAATAACCTGCTGAGTATCAAAATCGATAGCAGGAACAACAGCAAACTTCCCAAGCGATTCCTTAACCGCAGCATGAACAATCTGCCAAAGAGTTCTTTCATCCTCAAACTTAATCTCCGTTTTTGTTGGATGAATATTAACATCAATCGTAGTAGGATCAACATCAAGGAAAATAAAGTAAGGAGGAATAGAATCGTTTGGTATAAGCCGATCGTACGAATTCATTACCGCTCTATGAAAATAGGGACTTTTAAAATACCTATTATTCACAAAAAAGAACTGCTCCCCTGCGCTCTTTCTGGCACTCTCAGGCCTTCCAATAAACCCTGATATATTAGCAACGGTAGTATTTGTTGAACAATCAAGTAATTGCTGATTAATTGTTCGCCCAAATAATCCTACAATTCGCTGCTTTATACCTGATGAAGAAAGGTTGTAAATATCTGCCCCATTGTTATTTAGCGACATTGCAATTTCGGGGTTTGCTAAAGCAACCCTTTGAAACTCTGCTATAATATGTTTAAGTTCTAAAGATGAACTTTTTAGGAATTTCCTACGAGCAGGAACATTAAAGAAAAGATTTTTAACGCTGAAATTACTTCCAGTTGGGCAAGCAATAGGCTTCTGTTCTTCAAGTTCAGAGCCACTTATACGAATACATGTGCCAACCTCATCCTCCAACCTACGTGTACGAAGTTCAACCTCCGCTATTGCGGCAATTGAGGCTAACGCCTCGCCTCTAAAACCCATAGTTCTGATTGAAAACAGATCCGCTGCCTCTCTAATTTTGGATGTTGCATGACGTTCAAAGCTTAGTCGTGCATCGGTTTCGGACATACCGCACCCATTATCAATCACTTGAATAAGGGCTTTCCCACCATCCTTAACGATAACTTGAATTTGATTACATCCAGCATCAACGGCGTTTTCCATTAACTCTTTAATAGCCGATGCAGGACGTTGAACAACCTCACCAGCTGCTATTTGATTTGCTACTGAATCGGGCAGTAATTGGATTATATCTGACATTCAAAGTTTTTTAATGAGAAGATATTGTATAAAATTTTCTTTCAAAAAACAAATTTGTTGAATTTTACTTTTACAGATTCGAAAATCACACGAAAAATCAACCTAATTTACCCCTATCCCTAAAGGGTGTAGGTTGATTTTTCTGTTTTCTCCCTTTAGGGCAAGGGGTAAAGAGCAGAAAAATCGTGCATAAACCTAATCTGTCAAAGTAAAATTAGGTACAAAATTAGGCAATTATGTTGAGCCAAACCAATTGCTTTTATCAATGTTGGCTAAATAGTGATAAACTTTAAAACTTTGATACAATAAATAAGGATATATAAATGTTTAATACTCAAATTACTGGTTTTAATCAATATTTTTAAGATTATTATAGAAATAGATTTTGAATCATATGTTTTATTTTTTAAAACTGGCTTATCTTTGAACTTGGGTATGGATACTAATTAACTATGCTAATTGTAAAAAATAACATTAAACCAACCATAGCCCTCCTTAAAAAAAGAGAGGAAATCACTGCGCTGCTCTGTTATAGCCCCTTCTTAAGGGGTTGGGGTTTATTTGTCATATTAAATTTAAAAAGTTAGAAACCTATGAGCATTAAAAGGGTAGTTTTTTACATATTTGTATTGGGTTCCTCCTTTTTAACATCCTGCTTTAGTGGAATAGAACCTCTACCAAATAAAATAAAGGATTTATCGATTTCATTATCAGTTCCCGTTGGAACTGGTGAATTTAGCATTAATAGTGCTTATTTTGTTGGCTTACCAAATATTAACTTACCCGAAAATGTTCCTGAATGGGCAAAGCACGACACAATCTTTTTTACCGATACTGTTCCTGTGGATCTTTCGAAAATTTACGAAAAATCCACAACAATTACTTATTTGGCTTTTAAAATTAATGTTTGGAATGAGTACCCCGCAGGTTGTGCTGTTCAAGTAAAATTCACTGATGCTGCTGGTGATATTCTTTACTCTTTTTGGGATAATAAACCATTAATGATTCCTAAGGGAGATATTTTTGCTTCTGGAAAAGTTTTTCGCCCCAGCTACAAAGGTAGTGTAGTAACGTTTGATCAATCTCAGATTGAAACACTCCGAACGGCTGAAAACCTAATATTCCTCATAAAAATTGGACTTAAGAATACACCTCTATGGAGTATTAGTTACTTTGATAATTACAAGTTTACCTGTCAGGTGGGTGCTAGAGTTGATTTTGTATTAAACAATCCATAATAATGAGGATTAAGAATTATAGATTTATATTAATTATTGTATTATTATCCATCTCATTTCGAGGGTTATCCCAACAGGATAACACCCTTTTTTTCCTACACAATATTCCCGAGGCGAATTTTGTTAACCCCGCTGTTCAAATTCGTTGCCAGCAGTATGTAGGACTTCCATTACTTACTACTTTACATTTTAATGTTAATTCAACGGGATTTTCATATAAATCATTCTCTCCCGGTGCTTCTGAGGTTGATATAGATAAAATTGTGGAAAAGATGCACTTTTGGGATTATCTATCGATGGAGTTTCATTATACACCCTTTGCCTTCGGATTCATGTACGATAACAAGAACTATTTTAATTTTGCATGGACTGAAAAGATTGAAGCAAAAGCATTTGTCTCAAAAAAGCTACTAATGCTACTTAAAGATGGTAACACTGAATATGTTGGCGAGAAATATTCTACTCGAAATCCTGGTCTAAACGCTATTTATTACCGAGAATTTTCATTTGGCTACTCAACTACTTATGGTCGATATTCAATAATTGGCGGTCATGCAAAAGTTTTGTTCGGTTTAGCTGGCGTTTTCACAAAACGCAAACCAATTAACTTATCTTCAAATATTTTAACCTATAATATTGATGCTAGCTGGAATCCTAAAATAAATACTTCAATACCTTTAAACATTACCTACGACTCCCAAGGGTATGTGAGTGGTGCTAGTCTTGGTTCTATTTCGCCTGTTGGTTTTTTGCTAAATTTTAAGAATCAAGGACTTGCTACCGATTTTGGTTTTATTTACAAAGAGGACAAGATAACATGGAGTGGGAGTGTCCTTGACCTTGGTTTGATATGGTGGCACGATCAAACTAATAAATTTGAGGATAAGGGACAATTCAATTTTAGAGGAGCGACCATTACTGATGGTATGACCTCGCAAGATTATGCCGCTAGCCTTCGCGATTCAATTCAAAATCAGTTTAGGTTCAAGAATACCAAAAAAGGGTTTATCACTTTCCTAAATCCACGAATTTACTTTGGTGGAACTTATCCAATACTAAAACAGGTTAAGGTTGGTGCTCTTATCCGTACTGAACTTTACCCCGGACGACCAATTGTTGGGTTAACCATATCGGCAACTGCTTTTAGCTTAAAAGGAACTACAATTAGTGCCAACTACTCAATAATGAATGGCTCTTTCAATAACCTTGGATTAGGTTTTGGTTTTGGAGGTGATAAGTCTCAATTTTTCCTATTAAGCGATAACATAATGGTATTTTTCTTCTCTCAATCGGCTAGGAATGCTAACCTAAGGTTTGGTTTTAATTTCTTTTTTGGTTGTAATGAGAAGAAAAAGGAGTATAAATTTCCTAAAGGTTCAGATTGTGGATGCAATTGGACTCCAAAATCTCCAAAGAATACAGAAAAAATGAAGGGTTTGAAGTAGAAGAGGACTAGGATTTTTGTAACTACTCAAATATATATTTTAACAAATATTTTTTTTGAAGATAAAGATAGCAATTTACTGTTGTCATTAGAACTTAATTTAGTTGAGCCTTGCTAGTTTCACGCAAAGGCGCAAAGTGCGGCAAGAAGAAAAAAACTATTAGTTTTTTCGCTTTGCGTACCAACTTTAGATTCAATTAGACACAATCTAATCGTAACATTACAGTCGATTGTAGTTGTGTTCCTTTTTATCTTCTTTGCGGCTTGGCGACTTTGCGTGAGATATTTTTATTACTGAATAGCTCAGATTTTTCCATTAAAATCAAATTTAACCTTCCTATCCAACTAATTTCGATCTACTTTTTCTAAGAATTGTAAAGTCATTGTTCGAAAATATATATCTTAGTTGTGATAATCTAAGCCCAAAATCGAACAATCTCTAAAAAATCAATCATGCTTGTTAAAACTTACGGTAGCGCGGTACATGGGATAAAAGCAACAACAATAACTATTGAGGTAAGTGTTGGTCAGGGTATTAATTTTTTTCTTGTGGGATTGCCCGATAGTGCTGTGAAGGAGAGCCAACAAAGGATTACAACTGCTTTGGAGACCCATCATCTCAAAATGCCCAAACGGAGAATTGTAATAAACATGGCACCTGCCGATATCCGAAAGGAGGGTTCTGCTTACGATTTACCCTTAGCAGTTGGGATCATGGCTGCATCGGAGCAGATAAAAAGCGATAAATTGGTTGATTTTATAATTATGGGAGAGCTATCGCTCGATGGTACTCTTCAACCCATTAAAGGAGTTCTTCCCATTGCAATTCAGGCTAGAGAAGAAGGATTTAAAGGATTTATTCTACCAAAGCAAAATGCACGCGAAGCGGCAGTGGTTAATAACCTTGAAGTTTATGGGGTTGATTCAATAAAGGATGTAATTGATTTTTTTAATGGAGATAAGGAATTAGAGCAAACCACTATTAATACCCGCGAAGAGTTTAATGTCAATGCCAATGCTTACGATGTTGATTTTAACGATGTAAAAGGGCAGGAGAATGTTAAGCGTGCCTTGGAAGTATCGGCTGCTGGCGGTCATAACATCATTATGATTGGCCCTCCTGGTGCCGGTAAAACAATGCTTGCCAAACGATTGCCAACCATTATTCCTCCTTTAACCCTTCGTGAAGCGTTAGAGACAACAAAGATTCACTCAGTTGCTGGCAAAATAGATAAGAATACATCCCTTATGACCCGCCGACCTTTCAGGTCACCTCACCATACAATATCCGATGTAGCCTTGGTAGGAGGGGGGCAATGGCCCCAACCCGGCGAAATATCATTATCGCATAATGGAGTTCTTTTCCTCGATGAATTGCCCGAATTTAAACGAACTGTACTTGAGGTAATGCGTCAACCATTAGAGGATAGAGTTATTACCATTTCACGTGCCAAATCAACGGTTGAGTATCCTGCTAGTTTTATGCTTGTTTCATCTATGAACCCTTGTCCTTGTGGATATTACAATCATCCTGAGAAGGAGTGCGTATGCTCACCGGGTGTAGTTCAAAAGTATTTGAATAAAATATCTGGACCACTGCTCGATAGGATTGATATTCATGTTGAGGTAGTTCCAGTTCCATTCGAGAAATTATCGGGTGCTCCACCAGCAGAATCGAGTGAGATAGTTCGGGCAAGAGTTGTAAAAGCCCGTCAGGTGCAGGAGGAAAGATTTATAGAATGGAAAGGTGTTCATTGCAACGCACAGATGAACTCTAAGTTAATCCGAAAATTCTGCCAGCTCGATGATGCCGGAACAGCCCTAGTAAAGAATGCAATGGAAAAATTAGGCCTTTCGGCACGTGCGTACGACAGAATTCTTAAGGTTTCCCGAACCATTGCCGATTTAGAGGCAAGCCCAAATATCAAAGCCGAACATATTGCCGAAGCCATCCAGTACCGTAGTTTGGATAGGGATAATTGGGCGGGGTAGATTTGCTTTTATTTTGATATTATTAATAAGACAAGACAGAGTGTCCTAAATTGCTATAGGACGGATTACACTTTGCTAACTGAACATTTTGCAAGTTCAACGAAATCAAATCTGCTGTACAAAGCACAGCTCACCTTTCGAATTATTATCGCAAATTGCGATTATTTTGCTTATAGTTTGCTTCATTGTGCTTAGGTAACCGCTTATCAGCGGGACAAGTTGTGCCTAATTCGGCTCTATCCTATTAGGCTGTAGCCTTTAAAGATATGTTCGACTAAAGTAGAACCTTAGCTGAACTTCTTCAAGTATTCTCGGCCTACCGGGGGGCTTTATTTTTTCACCAAACTTCTGTTAATAACAAATTATAAAAAGGACTTACCCATCTGTCAATCTATTTATTAATCTTGCGTAACCGTATATTAGTGTAAATAAAACCCATATCTCTATATTATTGTTGTTATTATCTCCTAAATATATATGTTAATATTAATTTTATTTGTTGCTAAAGAATCATTTTCAGAATCATTGTAATATATTTTCTATTAATGATTTAAAATTGGACTATTATTGTATTATATTGATATTTTATTTATTGATATGTATAAAATAAAAAATTAATTCAGAATCAGTACAATATATTTTTTGTTAATGATTAAAAAATTGATTTTTTTCGTATTAATTTGATATACAATTTATTACTATGTTCACAACTAAATTTTTATGTTAATATATCAACCCAAGTTTATAGCTTTAAAGTTTAGATTACAAAGTAAATTTGTATGGAAAAGAAAAAGGCTAGCTTTCGCTAACCGAGAGAAATAAAAAAATCTTTGTTTTATGGTGAATCAAAGATAGAATAAACCTCTTAGGTTTCGCAAATCAGAGCCTGACTTTTTCGAAAAAATTAAAATATGATGAAAGCAGATGAAAATCAATGAGTATGAATTAACAATTAAGAGGTTTAAAAGATTTATCAAAGAGAACCAAGAAATTTCAGGGGTGCTAATTGAATAACTGATTTTAGTGATAAGTTTTTTCTGAGAAAAAAGCTAGGATTATTTATAAAAATTAATAATAAGTATAGCAATATTAACAACAGATTAAATTTTTTATAATCAGTTAATTGTGATTATATATTCGAAAGTTAAAAAATAAATTTGCGAATATATTTATCCAAATTAACGTTAAAACAGACCCAAACAAATAAGTTGTTTATATTGAAAAATGGAGCAATGAGGGTTGAAATTATATTTTTAATTAAGAACACCAATTATGATACACATGTTGATAATTTATTTGTTTTTTATTAAAACAAGTACATTATTTGCTTATATTTGCATATAATTATATTAACATGCTTTACAATAAATGAAAATAGGGGAATAAAGAAAGCAGGATTCCATAAATTTGTAATTCTTTGGGAGGCGTAATAAAAAAGAGCCAACACTTGGCTAGCGTCGACTCTCGAAATGTGTTTTGGTTTGTTTTTTGGTAATACAAATTAAAACAATTTAGACAACCGACGCAAGTTTTTGGAGGGTTATTTTTGAATTATTGCTCCATTTAATGTTAAATAAAAAAAAACGATTTTCTAAAAATGAAGGAAATTATTGAAACCCTACAAACAGTGGGACTTTTTCCTGTGTTAATCGGCTTGTTTTCTTTGCTTGTGGTAGGTATATTCGTATACTTCGTATTCAGGCATCCAGCCGAAAAAGGAGTCAGACGCAGATTCAAATGGAGCGTTGAGTTTGAAGAAGAGTAACACCCCTCTTCAATATTTTGAAAAAAAGGAAGCCCTATTCTTAATAGGGCTTTTTCTTGCTCTTTAATTATGGTATGTGTTTTCTTGTTTGGAAGAGATTGCACCTCGTCCTTTTTATTCCTTAAGGTTTAATCTGCTAAAAATTAAACAACAGTAGTGCAACATCCAGATATTTATTTACTTACGACTTCGGCTTAACAAAGAGAATTTATTCTTTACTTTCTTTTTTCTGATTGTTTCTTATAATTAATCGAGCAATAAGTTTTCTATATTTATAAGTCTTTTACCCTGTTTTTTAAATCCATTTGTTCGTGGAGAATTCTTACTATTTCTATTTCGTTTTCTTCAATCTTGCGGTAAAAAATAATATGTCTACCTGCTTTAAACCCTAATAAACAGTCCATTATTCCAAAATAACTTTTGCCCAAATCAGGATTTGATGCAACCTCTTTGCAGTTCCCTAAAAGCATATGATAGTAAATATCTGCCCTATTCTCAGACCATTTATTTCGAGTGTAATTCCATATCTGAGTTAAATCATCAACTGCTTTATTTGTAAATCTATATCTAGCCATTCAAATTCTGTTTGGCTTTTAATTTTTCTAAATGTGCCTCAGGATTGAAATCACAAGCAATTCCACTGTCAATCCCTTCTTGAATGGCTTCTCTTAAAGCAATCATTTTATTTTCTTCCTCTTCTAAAAGCCTTAGACCTGCTCTAACTACCTCACTAGCATTTTTATATCTTCCAGCAGATATTTTGTTTTGAATAAAATTATCAAAATGGCTTCCCAATGATATTGAAGTGTTTCTATTCATAATCCATCAATTTTTCACAAAGTTACCAAAAATTGGTATAATTATCAAGATTGGCTCTTTTAATAATCCATGCTAGAACAAAGTTGCACCCCGTCCTTTTTATTCTTGTACTCTTAACCAGCTAAAAATAGGACGGCAGCGGTACATCGACAAACGAATATAATGATTTTCCCTTAAGCAATTCTAAATTCTTCGTCAAGGAGTTCAACGTTGAAATTTACTTTTGCTTTCAAAGCTTTGAACACACGTAAGATAGTCTCAATCGTTACGTTTTTTGCATTCCTCTCAATACGGGAGATTTGAGATTTTTGAACGCCAATCATTGCCCCAAGTTCCGATTGTGTCAAATGTCTCTCTTTGCGAGTACGTTTAATCATTTCACCCAATAGGTCAAGTCGAAGTTCGTATTCGTACTTGTCTCTTTTTGGGGTGCCAATTTTTCCAAGGTGTTTGTCTTTGGCTTGGTCTAATGTATATATTTTTAGTTTATTCGAATTATTCATGTTTACTATTATTTTTCTGTTCAAAATAAAGTTTCATAATTGCCCGCGCTTTTTCAATCTCTCCTTTAGGGACTTTATCCGTTTTCTTTATGATTCCATGTGTCGCAACTACCAATGTTTCTATTTGTTCTGTCTTATCCCAAAATGAAAAAATCCGATAATATGTTTTATTGTATTTAGTCCTGAACTCCCAAATATCATTGTCTAATTTTTTTAGCAACTCAGGATCATTGATATACTTTGATTTGTCAATATTATAAAAGATTTTTTCCTTTGCCTTATCATCAAGTGTGTCCAAAAATCCCCATACTTCTTCAAGTAGAATAACTTCAAATTTCTGCTTCATTAGTCAACTTTAAATCGTTACAAAAATATAAAAAAGTTCTAATATATGGAAACTTTTCTGTGTGAGTTTTTTCATTATGATTGCCAACTGCTCTTGTTAGAACAAGATTGCACCTCGTCCTTTTTATTCTTTCAAGCGTAACCTGCTAAAAATAGAACGGCAGCAGTTGTACTGCTACCGTCCGAGATAATCTTAATATTATTAATTTAGAAATGGCAATAACTTGGTTACTAAACTCAATCCCTAAAAAACCTTACGCTTAATCCTAATCCTTTATCACCTTTTTCAAGTTCCGCATGTCCGCTATATGCACTTATTTTGTAGTGCCATGCTTCCTTTTCTCCTTCGTCGGTACTGCTCCAGAAATGCCCACTTGCTCCAAGGCTGTTAAATGTACCACGGGTAAAGCGCCATCCACCATAAGTACCCTCAAAACCGCTGCTACCACCAACTTTTATCTGCTCAAAAACCGCTTTATCGTTTCCACCTAGGTCAGCGTGTAAAGTTTCCCATTCAGCTTTTGTAGGTAGATGCCAACCGCTGGGTGCTAATGCCTTGGCTGCCTCCCAATCGTATAGGTATCCATTTTTAACCACATTTTTCTCCTCGTTATCATAGGACCAACATTTTCCTATGTCGGCAATCTTAGCATAATTATCGGCCATGATAATCTGTTTGCCAATTTTTATTATTCTATAGGTAATTCCCTCTCTTTCATCGGTATATGTACCATGACCGCATATTTGGCAAATTCCATTTACAATTTGATGCTGATTTATTCGAGTCTCTTTGCAGTTTGAACATTTCTCGCAATCCTTCTTCCAAGAGTGTTCAACTGCACGAGTTTTACCACATTTATGACATTTTGTACAATCCTTCGACCAGTCGTGCTGGTTTTCGAATGTTGCACCACATTTTGAGCACTTTTCGCAATCGCTGGTTAGGATGTGTTGTTCGTCTCTGTTTTTACCACACTTGGAACATGTGCAATGATCCCATGTGTGTAACCCGATAATACATTTGAATGACATATTTTTATTTCTTTAAATGGTTGGCTATTTTAATCACAGTGAACTTCTAAAAATTCTACTCATAAATATATAAACACTATTTGTTTTAACAATACCTAACCTCGTTTTTAATGTTTTACACCTCTTTTATTAGATAATTTGCCAAGAAATGTTTTTAATATCTGGCTAAGATTTTTTCTATTGTAATACAAAATGAAATTGGCTAAAGGTACTAGTATATTATTTTTCTATATTTATAAATTTATGGTATTTATAATATTGTTTTAAAATGTATTAGTTGAGGTTGATTTCTTTAAGTTTTAGACTTAAAGACCTAACTTATTTAATGACTATAAAATATTTGTGGCATTTTCATATAATTATTAAGTGTATCGGAATCCATAATTATGTTGTTAATCATAAAATAGAATGTATTCCTAAAGTTATACCGTATATAAATTTTTTTATATTTAAAATGTGGGAAAAGTTGATTTTCTTAAATGTAATCCACTGATTTTTAACAAATAATAATAAAACAAATTATTAACTAAACTAAGAAAGGGAGAAAAATGATGCCATCAATATTTTGGTTGATTCCTGTCTGCTCTGCATTAGCATTAGGCTTTGCTTACTATTTCTTTAAAGAGATGATGAAGGCCGATGAAGGAACAGATACAATGAAAAAGATTGCACTTCACGTGCGTACAGGTGCAATGGCGTACCTAAGACAACAGTACAAAGTTGTGAGTATTGTGTTTGTTATTTTAACACTGATTTTTGTGCTTCTTGCCTATGTTCTTAAAATTCAGAATCCTTGGGTGCCTTTTGCGTTTATCACAGGAGGTTTCTTTAGCGGTTTATCTGGATATTTTGGGATGAAGACCGCTACATACGCTTCAGCTCGTGCGGCTAACGCAGCGCAAAAATCGCTGAACGATGGTCTTAAGATTGCCTTTCGTTCAGGTGCTGTAATGGGCTTGGTTGTAGTTGGTTTAGGTTTATTTGATATATCAATTTGGTTCTGGGCGTTAAATCATATAATAGGTGTTTTGGATAATACTACCAATGCAGCAATTGCAAGCGATCCTTCAATGAAACTAATTATCGTCACAACAACTACCCTTACTTTTGGAATGGGTGCTTCAACCCAGGCATTGTTTGCACGTGTTGGTGGTGGTATTTTTACAAAAGCTGCCGATGTTGGAGCTGACCTCGTAGGTAAAGTTGAGGCTGGTATTCCAGAAGATGATCCACGTAACCCAGCTACCATTGCCGATAACGTAGGCGATAACGTAGGTGACGTTGCTGGTATGGGTGCTGACCTTTACGAATCGTATTGTGGAGCTATTCTTTCAACCGCAGCTCTTGGTGCTTCTGGTTTTACCGCTGCCGCTCTTACGGGTGCTGGTTTTGCAAGCAGAGCAACAGATCCGAACATTCAGTTTAATGCTGTTATTGCTCCTATGCTTATTGCTGCAATTGGTATCATTTTATCAATTCTTGGAATCTTCATGGTTCGTACTAAAGAGGGTGCTTCGCAGAAACAACTTTTGGCTGCTTTGGGCCGTGGGGTAAATATTAGTTCTTTCTTTATTGCTGTTTTCTCTTTCTTGATTCTTTGGTATTTAGATCTTCCAAACTACACTGGGATTTGGGGTTCAATGGTAATAGGATTAGTTGCGGGTATAGGTATTGGAAAATCAACAGAATACTATACCTCATCAGCATACAAACCAACTCAAAGAATTGCTGCATCATCACAAACAGGACCTGCTACTGTTATTATTAATGGTATTGGTATTGGAATGATATCTGTAGCTATTCCCGTACTTATTGTAAGCGTTGCAATTATTTTTGCATTCCTTTTTGCAGCTGGTTTCCATTTTGAAAATATTAACATGGGTCTTTATGGTATTGCTATTGCTGCTGTTGGTATGCTTTCAACATTAGGTATCACTCTTGCTACCGATGCTTACGGTCCAATCGCCGATAACGCTGGTGGTAATGCTGAGATGAGTCACTTAGGCCCTGAGGTTCGTCAACGTACCGATGCTTTAGATGCACTGGGTAATACAACCGCTGCAACTGGTAAAGGATTTGCTATTGGTTCTGCTGCTTTAACAGCATTGGCTCTATTAGCTGCTTATATTGAGGAGATAAAAGTTGGAGTTGCTCGTATTCCCGAGAAAGCTCTTGCTTTTGCCGATACGGTTGGTCATAAAATTCAGGATGCATCTATTACAGAAATTATGCATTACTATAACATCGACCTAATGAATCCACGCGTACTTGTAGGTGCTTTTTTAGGTTCAATGGCTGCATTCCTTTTCTGCGGTTTAACTATGACTGCTGTTGGTCGTGCTGCACAAAAAATGGTTGAGGAAGTTCGTCGTCAGTTCAGAGAGATTAAAGGTATTCTTGAAGGTACTGCTGAACCTGATTATGCTCGTTGTGTTGAGATATCAACCAAAGGTGCACAAAAAGAAATGTTATTCCCTTCACTACTAGCAATTATTATACCTGTTGCAACTGGTATTTTATTTGGAGTTGCTGGCGTTATGGGACTACTACTTGGTAGTACTGCTACTGGATTTATCCTTGCTATTTTTATGGCAAATGCTGGCGGTGCATGGGATAATGCTAAGAAATATATCGAGGAAGGTAACTATGGTGGAAAAGGTTCTGACGCACATCATGCTGCAGTAACCGGCGATACCGTTGGTGATCCATTCAAAGATACATCTGGCCCAAGTTTAAACATCCTAATCAAACTTATGAGTATGGTATCAATCGTTGTGGTTGGTGTTACATTAGCTTATGCATTGATGTAGAGAAAAAATCTATATAAATAAAAAGAGCCGAATATTCTTCGGCTCTTTTTATTTATATCATATTGGAATTTAGAGTGGAACAACCTGTCCCTGAACAATTTTGAATACTTGCCATACATCACCAGTAATATTTGAAGGAATATAAAAAGTATTAAGCAACTTATTGTTCCCATTAATGTTTCCGAAAACCCATACAGTAGCTTTTGAGCTATTAATAGATTGTGCTGAAGGGTTTATCTCAGCAGAATAATTCTTAACGAAGAAAAGGTAATTTGCATTAGGATTTAGCTGGTCAACCGTAATTGTTTCGGGGCCGTAACCATCCATATCATCCCTATCGAGTTGACCGGTACCATCATTAAGTACTCGTGTGTTTCTATAGCTAATGTGGTAGGAGTTTTCCTTTACAAAATGTGCATCCAAATCCTCGGGCTGTTGATCCCATGAGAGTACAACCCTAAATTGATCGATATTCAACATAGGAGAAACATAGTATCTGTTTCTAAGAATAGTTTCGGCAGCAACATCTATCTCTGCAAGCGCGCTGATATATCCTTTTTTCTTAAAAATGGCTTTTAAAAGACCATCGGGTTGCCTAGGAAACATTGCTCTACCCGCAGAATCAGTTGTGAAGGTTCCTATATTTGCTATCATGATTTCAGCCCCTTCCACTGGATCACCAGTAACTGCATCAAAGAAACGGATAGTGAAGATATTGTTATCCCTTTCCTGAAATACATCCTCCATTATTTGATCCATCTTTTTGTGCTGGGCAAATATTGGGAGAATACTAATTATTAGTATTGCTACCAGAAAATGAAATTTGAAGTTTTTCATGAGAATAATTTTATATTATACGATTGATTTATAGTAAGATGAAAATGTCAAAGTAACCGTTTATAAATTATAATCATGGAACACCCATATTTTATTTATCACCTTTAGTTTTAGTCTACAACATGAGTGTTTCATTCGAATAATATTTGGTTAAACTGCTGTTATATTGAATATTATTAATAATAGTAACATAATTTATGTGTTACCATTGTGTGCGCCTATAGTATGTTTATCGCATTTTGCGATAATATGCTGTATTGGAATTTCACAAACTGTTGTATAATAAAATGATAATAACCTTTGGTGTTGCTTTATGGTAATTATCTCAAATGTGCATAATTAGCTTAAAAAATCTCAAAAAGTGTAAACCTTACTATTTACCATCAACACAAAAGGAAACTAATCTTATAAAGTCTTGCTCTTTTGAGATATCTATTTTGTTATCACTTATATAAGCCTTTATTGAATCCTTTTTAGTAGGAAATATCTTCATAAGATCTCGCACTTTATAAATTCCGGTAAGTTTATCGTTATAAAGAATATAGTAATACTTATTAAGAGTGATATCAACGTTTATTTTATCCTGCTTATTATAGTTATCGCCTAGGGTAGTACCTTTTCCATAAGACTCTGATACTGAGGAGTATGATGAGGTTGACGAAGTTTCTAGCGATATTCCATAAGGACCTTTTGCTTCATCGTTATTTTTTATTACCGATTTTCGCTTTAGTAGTAAAAAGTAATTCTGTGAAGTATACAGCCTTTCGTAGAATTCATTATTAATGACGTGGAAAAATCGCTTTGAATAGCTGATGCTTTTTATCTTATCTAGCCCCACCATCTTTAGCAATTTCTTCTCTTTATCAAGAAAATAGATGCCATTGTCCAATAGGCTATAGTTCATCTGAGCAACACTGGATTTTCCATCGGTAAAGTATACACGACCAGAATAAAATAACGTATCGAGAAATTGAGATTTTAATGATAAGGTTTCAATTAAATTGATTTTGGTTTTATCGGAAACAACAGTATTAATTTTTTCTTGCCCTAAGCAGGCAATAGTAAATTGAATTAATAGTAGTAAAACGGTTATTTTTTTCATAAAAAATCTTTTTGATAGGAATTCTCTTAAATATTTGATTTCAGCAGATTATTAAGGTTGACTATGTTTACTTTTCTCGAAAAAACGCCAATACTTTTTGGATTTTTATCAAGTACGTCTCTTGATCTCATCACGAATTTTTGATGCTTTTTCGTAATCCTCATTATTAACAGCCTCGTCAAGTATTGATTTTAGTTCAGATAAAGACATCTTACTAAACAGCGTTGAATCTATGTTCTCCTTCTTTTCAATAGGAGTTGCTGTTTTTTCAGGTTCATCATCGGTACCATCAAATTCAAGAATTATGCCAGCTTTCTCGATAATATCCTCCGTAGTATATATAGGGCATTTAAAACGAAGGGCAAGTGCAATGGCATCAGATGTTCGAGCATCAATATAAACTTCCTTTTTACCATTATCGCAGTGAAGTTTGGAAAAGAACACGCCCTCTTCGAGTTTGTAAATTTGAACTTCGAGTATTTCGATGCTGAAGGATTTTGAAAAGTTTAGGAAAAGATCGTGTGTGAGCGGTCGGGGAGGGGTAAGCCCTTCAATTTGAATTGCAATGGATTGTGCTTCAAAGCCACCAATAATAATAGGGATACGTCTTTTTCCCTCTTCTTCGCTGAGAACCAGTGCGTAAGCTCCAGATTGTGTTTGGCTGTATGATATACCCAGCACATTCAGCTTAACTTTACCCATAACTAATATTCTTTAATCTGTATTTCAATAATACAAACCTAATCGAATTTAGTTTAAAATACAAGGGTATTTTCTTCAAAATAGATATTTCATGAGATTGATATTTTAATAGTTTATCATTCAAGATAGTTTCTATGTTCTCTATTTTATTACCTTTGTGCCTCCATAAATAGGGCATTCCATTAAAAGATAAAAAATTGCTTGATAATTCTTTGTGAATTATCATAACTTTTATACTTTTGCAAGCCCAAAAGTGTTGAACAAACATAACGAATTAAGATGTACGCAATTGTAGATATAGCTGGTCAACAATTCAAAGTTGAAAAAGACCAGAAGGTTTTTGTTCACCGTCAAGAAGGTGAAGCCGGAGCTGAATTAAGTTTCGAGAAAGTACTGCTTGTTGATAAAGATGGTAAAGTAACTATAGGTGCGCCCGAAGTTAAAAATGCAAAGGTAACTG
The DNA here is from genome assembly GCA_013141385.1 of Bacteroidales bacterium. NCBI lineage: Bacteria > Pseudomonadati > Bacteroidota > Bacteroidia > Bacteroidales > Bacteroidales bacterium. The sequence continues at coordinate 483,104 of JABFRB010000002.1, forward strand.
CAAAGATACTTGCGCATGTAAAAGGCGATAAAGTTATCATTTTTAAGAAAAACAGGCGCAAAGGGTATAAACTGAAAAAAGGACATCGTCAACAGTTTACCCAAATTCAGATTGAAGAAATCGTTGCATAATCATTCAAAAATATTGAGCAATGGCACACAAAAAAGGAGCCGGTAGTACAAGAAACGGTAGAGAGTCGCATAGTAAACGACTTGGCGTGAAACTCTTTGGTGGTCAAACTGCCAAAGCTGGTAGCATACTTGTTCGTCAGCGCGGAACAGTTCACAATCCAGGTGTAAATGTTGGTATTGGTAAAGACCATACTCTTTATGCACTTGTAGATGGTGTTGTTTCTTTCCGTAAAAAAGCTGATTCTAAATCATTTGTATCAGTTCTTCCAGTGGAAGAATAGGGATATAATTTTTTTACCTAATTTTAGTCTCCTGTTCAAGTCGATAAATCGGCGATGTTCAGGAGATTATTTTTTGTTAAAAATAATTTAAGAACAAGGATTGCCTTCGGCGAACTCATAAACTCGGTTAACGATTTATAATTTTTGATGTTCATGCAATGAATAAATCTGAATTAGAAGAGCGTTTAGTTACCTTTTCAGTTTTAATTATTGATCTGGTAAATGAAATGCCGAATACTAAAGCAGGTAATCTCCGGTCAAATAGTTCGATCAGGAACTTCGGTTTCTCTTAACTATGGAGAGGCTCAAAGTGGGGAATCGAGAAGAGACTTTGTTCATAAAATTAAGGTTGTACTTAAAGAATTAAGAGAAACCTATATCTGTTTGAAAATTTTTAATAGAACTAAACTTTACAAAACAGAAGAAATTATTCAAACCGCATTGAAAGAAAACAATGAACTTATTTCGATATTTGTAAAAAGTGTAGAAACGGCTCAGAAGAATATGGAGAACTAGAATAGTATTGTTTGGTGAATAATCGAAAATCACAATTCGTTAATCCTTGTTCTTAAATCAAATTAAAAATAAATATCAATTAACGATAATAATTATATGCTTACCCTAAAAGTAATTCGCGAAAATAAAGAAGAAGTAATTAAACGATTGGCGGTTAAGAACTTCGATGGAAAAGAGATAATTGAAAATGTAATTACACTTGACGACGAGCGTAAGGCAATTCAACTCCAGCTTGATGGGAATCTTGCTGAGCAGAATAATATTGCAAAGCAGATTGGTAAATTATTTTCGGAAGGAAAAGTTGATGAGGCGAACTCTGCAAAGCAAAGAACGGCTGATCTTAAGGAGCAGTCAAAACTTTTATCACAGAAATTATCTGATGCTGAGAAAGAGTTAAACCAAACACTTGTAAAAATTCCTAACCTTCCTCATGCATCTGTACCTCTGGGACATGGTGCAAAAGATAATGTTGAAGTTCGTTCTGGCGGAACAATTCCTAAACTGCACGAGGGTGCTCAACCTCATTGGGAGCTTACTAAAAAGTACGATATTATTGATTTTGAACTTGGTGTTAAGTTAACTGGGGCAGGATTTCCTGTTTATAAGGGTAAAGGTGCAAAGTTACAGCGTGCTCTTATTAACTTTTTTCTTGATGAGAACACATCCGCAGGGTATCAGGAGATACAGCCGCCGTTAATGGTTAATGAGGATTCAGGATATGGTACAGGTCAGCTGCCCGATAAGGATAGCCAGATGTATCATGTTGGGTTAGATAATTTTTATCTGATTCCAACAGCAGAGGTTCCGGTAACGAATATTTATCGTGATGTTGTTCTAAATGCAACACAATTTCCAATAAAGATGACAGCATATACGCCTTGTTTCCGTCGTGAAGCAGGTTCTTACGGAAAAGATGTTCGTGGATTAAACCGATTACATCAATTCGATAAAGTTGAAATTGTTCAACTCCAACATCCCGAAAAGTCTTATGATACGCTTGAGGAAATGGTATTGCACGTTGAGAATATTCTGAAGAAATTAGAGTTACCATACAGAATATTGAGACTTTGCGGTGGCGATATGAGTTTCACCTCAGCTCTCACCTACGATTTCGAAGTTTTTTCTGCTGGGCAGGATAAATGGCTTGAGGTTAGTTCAACATCTAACTTTGAATCTTTCCAAGCAAACCGAATGATGCTAAGATTTAAAGAGGAGGGTGATAAGAAAACCCAAATTGCACATACATTAAATGGTAGTTCACTTGCATTACCACGTATAGTTGCTTCAATCCTAGAGAATAACCAAACACCAGAGGGAATTAGAATTCCAAAGGCTCTTCAAAAGTTCTGTGGGTTTGAAATGATTGACTAATTATTGGTATGAATAGTTGTTAACCCTGTTAGAGCCTTAAACTCTAACAGGGTTTTCTCATTTTAGTTTCTCAATATGTTTACTTGTCCAACATCTCGCTTAGCTCAACCATTTTAATAAAATCCGCTCTATAACCAAACTCATCTAACCCTGCAGAATTTTTTGCTCGTTTTAGAACAGTAGCATACGATGAGGTTCCTTTAAATTCAGATTCACGAAGAAGCATTCCAAATTCTGCAACTGCCGATGCGAATTTGATGTTATTGGAATTCTTTGTTTTACCTGTTTCTACCTTTTCAACAATCAGTTTGCTAATATCCTCATCGGGTTTTTTGTAACGAACCTTAACGGTCATCATATTCTTGCTGTCTGAAACTACCGATTGTTTTTGGTATTCAAGGGGATCTACATTTGAAATGGTTTCTTCGGAATCAGATGGGATAATTTCGTAGAGGGCAGTAACGGTGTGACCACACCCTATTTCTCCTGCATCCTTTTTATCGTCATTGAAATCTTCCTTATTAAGTAATCTGTTTTCGTAACCTATCAGCCTGTATGCCTTAACCTTACTTGGATTGAATTCGATTTGTATTTTAACATCCTTTGCAATAGTGTAAAGGGTTCCCCAAAGTTCAGTTCCAAATACTTTCTTGGCTTCCAGTAGATTGTCAATGTAGGAGTAGTTGCCGTTGCCAGCATCGGCTATTTTTTCCATCTTCGAATCTTTATAGTTGCCCATTCCAACTCCAAGTATCGAGAGGAAAATACCATCTTTTCTCTTCTCCTCAATTAATCTTACCATCTCAGCATCGCTGCTGGCTCCAATATTGAAATCGCCATCGGTTGCAAGAATAACACGGTTATTTCCTCCTTTAATGAAGTTTTGTTTTGCAATTGCATAAGCAAGATTAATGCCCTCGCCACCTGCCGTTGAGCCACCTGCTTGGAGTTTATCTATAGATGCGATAATAGTTTCTTTCATGTTCCCTGAGGTTGATTCGAGCACAACACCTGCTGCACCTGCGTATACAACAATTGCAACTTTATCGACCGAGCGAAGATTCTCAACCAAATATTTGAAAGATCTTTTTATTAACGGTAGTTTATTGGGTTGATCCATGGAACCTGAAACATCGAGTAGGAAAACAAGATTGCTTGGAGGAATCTGCTTATCATTAAGATTTTCCCCTTTTAAGCCAACTAAAACAAGGTTGTGTTTCTCGTTCCAAGGGCATTTTTCGCCTTCAATGGTAATAGAGAATGGATGTCCATTGGTGGGTTGTGGGTATTCATAATCGAAATAGTTAATCATCTCCTCAATTCTTACAGCGTCTTTTACTGGTTTTTGATTCTGGGTCAGAAATCTACGGATATTTGAGTAGGAAGCTTTATCAACATCAATAGAAAATGTGGAAAGGGGATTATTGATCACATCCTTGAAACCATTCTCGCTGATTACATCGTACGATTCGGTGTTGAATTCCTGTGGTTGATAACATACAACACTCGGAGATGCATAGTTGGCATAACCCTCACTTTTTGCTCTGGAAGACATTGCCATGCCTGTTGTGAACATCTCCTTTTTTGTTTCAACAACAATCTCATCACTAGCCGTTAAACTATCTACAATAGTTGATGACTTTAGACTTATTTTTAGATTTGTGGTTGTTCCCGAAGTAATGTTCACCTTTTTGTTTACATAGATATCGTAACCTTGAGCGGTTACTTTAACTGAGTATGTTCCTTGACTAAGACTAAACGAAAATACACCGTTATTTCCAGTTGAATTACTAGAGATATTTTTTCCGTTTTGGAATACCTCTACAAGTGCGTTTGGAATAGCCGTTCCCGTACTCCTATCTGTAACTATTCCTGAAAGAATCCCTGTTTGTAGATTTAGAGTCATTGATGTGCATAGCACCATCATTCCGATTAAAGAAATTAAAGCTTTCATAATTTTAGTATTTAAGTTTAACATTTGCTTGTTTTACTAAATGGATACAAAGAGGAAGGGAATTCCATAAAATGATGATGGATTTTTTTAATTTTACCAAAAGTGAGTTTAAAATATTTGTGTCAAAATATTAATAACACAGAGGACACAGAGGATTTCACAGAGTTACACGGAGAATGCAAATTAAAACTAACATATCTGCTTTAAATGATGTTGAACTTATCGACCTTTATAAAGAAAAGGGAGATAAAGGGATTGTTGGTGAGTTATATAAAAGGTATACCCGTTTTGCATTTTCAATCTGCATGAAATATATTAAGGATGAGGAGGGTAGCAAAGATGCTGTGATGCAGGTTTTTGAAAAGTTATTTGTTGATTTAAAGAGGCATCAGGTAACAAACTTTAAATCGTGGTTACACTCGGTACTCAAAAATCATTGTTTGCATATCATCAGGGATAACCAGTATAAATTGACCAAGGAGAAGGAAGCGATAAATTCTTATGAAAATCTTGTGGAAAATCAGTTCCATTTGTATCAAGATAATGACGATGGTTTTGAGGAGAAGGTTGATAATTTGGAGATGGAACTATGCAACCTCTCGCATGAGCAAAGGGTTTGCGTTGAACTTTTCTACCTGAAAGATAAGTGCTACCAAGAGGTTGCAGAAATAACAGGCTATACAATGAATCAGGTGAAAAGCCATATACAGAACGGGAAGCGAAACCTGAAAATCAGTTTGCAACAAAATGAAGACAAAAGATAATATATCGAATGGTAATGAGGCGTGTGTAGGCTCTGATATGCTTTTAAAGTATGTTAAGGGAGAACTTTCGGGGCAGGAGAGAAATATGGTAGAAAAGCACCTTTCAATATGCGAGATGTGTAGCGATGAGCTGGAGGGGCTGTTGTTATTAGATGATCATAATAAGGTGGATAGTATTGTCAACGAGCTTAATATTAGAGTTGATAAGTTAGTTGACGGGAAGAGTAAAGTAATTCCTGCATGGAGTTTTTATCTTAGGATTGCAGCCTCCATTACTTTAATACTTGGAATATCAACAATAGTGTATTTTACTGCTATTAGGAAAGCCCCAACAACCATTATATCTGATAATGTGGTGAGTGAAAAACCGAAACCTGCTACATCTCAAAATGCCGAAAAGATTGAAGCACCGAAGGAAATTGAGAAGATCAAGAGGATGGAGAAGCAGGAATTTACCCAAAGTGAAGCATCGAAAAGAAGTGAAAAAACTATTGAATTTGAAGGTAAACCGAAAGAGGCTGAATTTAAGTATGTTGCTCCAGTTGTGGTGGATAGTTTAAACGAGATTATTGCAGATGAAAAGGTAATGGATGATGTGAAATTGGCGACAACCGATTCATTATTACCAACTAGCGAATCAATTGTAACTGGTCAGGTAACAGCAGAAGCATATATACCTGCTAAATCAGAAAGTGTTGAAAGAAAAAAATTATCCTCGAATAAGGAGGTTTCAATGATGGATGCGGCATCGGGAGTGGCTGCATCTAGAGAATTTGGTGCGATGGAGACATATAATTTCAAGAAGGAATCGGCTATTAATCTGTACCTTAAAGGAAAATATCAAGATGCACTTCCTATTTTTAGTGGGTTGAATGATGATTTTCCTGCCAGTGACACTATTCAATTTTACATGTTGATGAGTTACTATCATCTAAATCGAATAGAGAGGGCAATTTCTATATTCGAAAAATTAATAATTCAACGACAAAGTATTTTCTATAATGAAGCAAAATGGTATTATGCGTTGTCGCTAATTAAATATAATAGGAAAGAGAAGGCAATTGGCGTGCTTAATGAAATATTATCAGAGGAATCGTCCTTTAAAGATCTGGCAAAAGAGGAACTGAAAAAGTTAAATGGAAATAAATAAGACCTACACAATAGATTCCTTTTTGTATATTTCACCATTCTTTATAAAACATGAAAAACCAAAAAATTGCCTATACTTTTGCAGGGTTTGTTATCCTTTTCTGGGGGACTTCAGCCACTGCATTTAAAATAGGACTTCAGTATTTTAACTTTATTCAACTACTTTTTTGGGCATCGCTTTTTGCCACTATTATTTTATTTTTTGTATTAATCTTTCAGGGAAAATTCTTACAAGTTTTTAAGATGGGTAAGACCCAGCTTAAGTGGTCAATCTTTCTTGGTTTCCTGAATCCTTTCCTATACTATTTTGTACTCTTTAAGGCATATGATCTACTTCCGGCACAGGTAGCCCAACCACTCAACTATATTTGGCCAATTATCCTTGTACTACTATCAATTCCAATTCTTGGACAGAAGTTGACGGCAAAGAATATTATAGCATTGATTATAAGTTTTGTAGGTGTAGTCTTTATTTCATCGCAGGGGAATATCGATATCTTCTCTAAAAGTAATCCTCTAGGCGTTTTTCTTGCCCTATTTAGTTCAACTATATGGGCACTGTTTTGGCTTTATAATGTTCGCGATAAGAATAGGGATGAGGCTGTGAAGCTTTTCCTTAATTTTTTCTTTGCTTCAATATTCACACTATTTGTTGGAGTTTTTACAAAAGATTTTTGGATTATCTCCGCTAATGGATTATTTGCTTCAGCCTATATTGGTGCTTTTGAAATGGGAATTACCTTTGTACTTTGGTTAAAGGCTTTGAACTATGCCGATAATACAGCACGGTTAAGTAACATTATATATTTAGTGCCATTTGTGGCTCTGCTATTCATTAAACTAATACTTGGAGAAACTATTTACTGGACTACTATTGTTGGTCTAGTGCTTATTATTAGCGGGATTATATATCAGCAATTACGCTCTAAAGCGATTCAAAACATTTAAAAATATAAAAATGAATACAAGTATTTTAAAAAAGATTTTATCCATTATGTTTTTTGGAATTGCTATTTATGCACTCCAGAATTGTAAAAAAGAAGAAACTAATTGGGATAAACTGGCAAACAAAGAGTTGCTTAGCGTAATGAAAGATTACTACTATTGGTATGATAAGTTACCAACAGTAGATCCTAATAGCTATAAAGATCCCAGTACGCTGATTGAGACATTACGAGTTAATCCTCCCGATAGGTGGAGTTATGTTACAACAAAGCAAGAACTTGAAGCTTACTACAATTCGGGAGCATATTATGGATTTGGGTTTGGTAGTTCTTTCGATCAGAATGGAAAATTATGGATTATTTATGTTTATAAAAGTTCCCCATTTACTGAAAAAGGAATTAATAGAGGGTGGCAGATTAGTTCAATTGATGGGGTAACCCCAACGCCCGAAAACTATAATCAAATTATTGGGGAAAGTGCTGCGGGTGTTTCCAAAACCATAGTATTTATTTCACCTGATGGAAACAGTTTTACTTACACATTTACCAAATTTGAAGTAGCGGTTAATTCTGTGTTGTTTGATTCGGTATATACCATTAGTTCTAAAAAAATAGCCTATATGGTTCTTAACACCTTTATTACGCCAACCATTAGGGAAGTAAATACTTGTTTTGCGAAATTTAAGAGCGAAAATGTTGATGAACTAATTGTTGATTTAAGATACAATGGTGGTGGTTCTATCAGCGTTTCCGATACCGTTGCAAGTTTAATTGGAGGTAATGCTGCAAATGGAGGAGTTTATACAAACTATGTTTATAATGACAAACATTCAGACTCAAATAAATCAATCTTTTTCAGGTCACTTTCAAACACTCTTACGCTTAACCGTGTAGTATTTATAACTGACAGGGGAACAGCCTCGGCAAGTGAGTTAGTAATTAATGGGTTGAAACCTTTTATGCCTGTGTGTTTAATTGGTTCGAAAACTCATGGAAAACCAGTAGGTATGCGTTCTTTCACTTATAATGAGGTTGACTGGGCTTTTTTACCCGTTTGCTTTTCATTGAAAAACGCGAATAATGAAGGTGATTATTTTGATGGTTTAGCGGTAAATGTTGATGCAGCCGATGATGTTTCAAAACCATTTGGGGATTTCCGAGAGGCAAGTTTTGCTGCTGCGCTTACATATCTGGGTGTTTCAACAGGAAAGGGTGAAATGATTAAAACATCATTGCGAGCAAAGAGGATGACTGGTAAAGGGCTGTACGAAGAGATAGGAGCGTGGTAATTAATTTTTTGTAGTTGTAAAGTGAATGACTATTGTTAGCGAAAGAATAATTCTAGGTATTGATCCTGGCACAAATGTGCTTGGCTATGCAATTATTAAGTGCGAAGGAAAGAATAAAATTGAACTTATAGTTCTTGGGGTAATTGAGCTTAAAAAGTATAGCGATCACTACCTAAAACTTAAAGCTATTTACGAACGAATTCAACAGCTGGTTGATGAGTACCATCCCGATGAGGTTGCCATAGAGGCTCCATTCTTTGGTAAAAACGTGCAGAGTATGCTTAAACTTGGTAGAGCGCAAGGGGTTGCAATGGCAGCAGCGCTTTCGCGCTCAGTTCCAATATTTGAGTATGCGCCAAGAAAAATCAAACAGTCCATTACAGGGCAAGGTGCTGCCTCAAAAGAGCAGGTTGCTGCAATGCTATGCTCAATACTTAAAGTGAAGGACTTTCCTGGCGCAAAACTCGATGCTACTGATGCACTTGGAGCAGCCGTTTGTCACTTCTATCAAGGCTCGGCAGTATCAGGTGGAAAAGGAAAGGCTTCCAGCTGGGAGTCATTTGTTAAAAATAATCCGGATAGGGTGAAGGGGAATAGTTGATAACCGTATAAGGTTAAATGAAAAATCCCTTCCAGTTAAGAGGGGATGATTAAATCTGATGCATAGCATTTTATATCTTAGATCAATACCCCTATTAAACAAATTCTTTCGAAATCTTTTCTGCAATCTCCTTTAGCCTTTCAGGGGTAAGTTTGAGTTTTGGTTTAAAGAAATTAATATCCGATTCATTAACTAGGGGTACAAGATGAATATGGGCGTGAGGAACTTCTAACCCAAGAACCGCTAAACCAATACGCTTGCAAGCGATTGTTTTCTCAATTGCTTTTGCAACCCTTTTAGAGAATAGGGTTAGGCCAGCAAGAGTTTCATCATCTACGTCAAATAAGTAGTCTACTTCTTGCTTAGGGATAACGAGGGTATGACCTTCTACCAAGGGGTTAATGTCGAGAAATGCGAAATACCTTTCATCCTCGGCAATCTTATAAGAGGGAATTTCGCCCTTAGCGATTCTTGAGAAGATGGTAGCCATAGTTTATATTATTTATGGTTTAACGTGATATTTCAACGATTTGGAACTGAACTGTTCCCGAGGGTATTTGAACATCAACAATATCCCCAACTTTTTTGCCCATAAGGGCTTTGGCAATTGGAGTCCCAACCGAAAGTTTACCAATTTTTAGATTAGCTTCGGATTCGGCAACCAGAACATACTCCACCATTGCCTTGGTTTTCAGATTTTTAAGTTTAATTTTATTGAGAATCTGAACCTTTGAAATATCAATACGCGATTCATCAATTATTCTTGAGTTGGCAACCGTATCCTCCAACTTTGATATTTTAAGTTCAAGCATACCTTGGGCTTCTTTAGCGGCATCATACTCTGCATTTTCAGATAGATCGCCTTTGTCGCGTGCTTCCGCAATCATTTTCGAAATTGCGGGTCTCTCAACGCTTTTAAGATGATTAAGCTCCGCCTGAAGTTTATGTAAACCTTCTTCGGTTAAATAAACAACTTTTGACATTTTAACCTCCTGATTCATTATAAATAGGGTAAATAAAAAAGAATTCCGACTCCTCGGAACTCTTCAATTATTGCAAATATATCGATTTTTTTTAATTTACATCAAATTCAAAATTTGGTATTTTTCATTATAGTTTTTTTTCTTTATTTATATTTTTTCTCCAGAACATTATTTTCCCCCAGAATGTCTTATGCCTCCTCAATTTCTTTGACTCTTCGAGTGATTTTTTCATTCTTTCTTGGATTTCGGGGCTTTGCTTTTTAATATGTTCTTGTCTTCCAATTTCTTGCGCCTTTAGAGCTTTGCGCTTATTTCTTTCTGATTTTCTATTTCTTTTTTTTTCGATTCTATTAAGGGTTCTCTTTTTTGTGTTCTCAGTTTTTTTTACATCATAAGGATGGAATTGCTTTGAAGGAGAGTACTGTTCTAATCTTTTACGGTGAAATAATGGAAAATTTTTTTTATGGCATCCTTCATTTGTGACCATAAAAGATGTAATGAGCAAAAACAATAAAACCTTTTTGTAAATTTGCATTTCTAAATAGTTAAAACAATCAACCTTGAAGACAAAAATAAAACTTCTTTTTCAGCTATTTATTTTATCAGGGCTAATGTTCGGATGTATTAATGATCAGCAACAGATTGTACCCAACGTTAATGTTGATGTTTATATTAACCTAGATTTACCACAGTTTAGTTTTCTTGGTTCAATAAATAATGCAATAATTTATCCGAATGCAGGGTACAATCGTAATGGAGTTATCATTTATCGTAATTCAACTGATGAATTTTCAGCTTACGATGCCACTTGCCCTCAGCATATTGAAACAAAAACTGCAGTTAAACTTGATGATAACGGAGCTGGAGGTCAGGCAACCTGTCCTCACTGTAAAACAATTTACTATTTTTACGATTATGGTCGAGCATCTAAAGGTTATCCGTTAAAAAGATATAACGTTAACAAATCGGGAAATACAGTATATGTCTATAATTAAATTGGACAATCTGTTACTTTTCAACAGTTAGCTTATCACCAATCATCCTATTATTGTATTGCTGGATTATGGCTTTAAGTTTAGCCTCCATCTTTGTTTCAATATCAGGGAATTGCCCAATTTTATTATCTACCAATAGAGGGTCGCTTTTAAAGCTGAATAGCCCTATCTCATTAGTTCCATTATGTAGATAAAGATAATCGCCCATAAGCAATTGATAAGTTGATGAGGTGTATGTGATTACAAATGGCTCGTTGTTTGACTCAAAGATATTCCGACCAAATGCAACGTAGGGTTTATCGTAGTTAAGGTAACCCAATATAGAGGGCATAATATCTATTTGCTCAACAAGATCATTTGAGCTACCCTTTAAACTGCCATCGGGTTTGTACATGATGAACGGCCCAGTAAAAACACCTAGGTTTGTTTTGAACTCAGGATAATAGGCTTGATTAGCATGATCATTTGTAATAACAAAAAGAGTACTATCGTACCAAGGCATTTTGGAAGCCGTTTCAAAGAATCTTTTTAAAGAGTAATCGGTGTAGCCTATACATTGATGTATTGGTAATGTACCCTTTTTAAATTTGCCATCATACCTCTCTGGAACCTTAAATGGGTGATGTGATGATACCGAAAATATGGCGACACAGAATGGTTGTTTAAATTCGTTTAGTTTGCTTGCAAAGTATTGGAAAAACTCTTCGTCCCAAACACCCCACATTCCATCAAAATCATTGCTATTTGGGTATTCACTCATGCCATAATATTCCTTAAAACCGGCAACATTAGCAAAGGCCTGAAAACCCATTGAGCCATTGGGGGCTCCATGGAAAAATGCTGTTCGGTAGCCTTCTTTTCGAAGAACAGATGCAATGCTGTTGATTTTATTACCAGAGTATCCTGTTAGAAAATACGGTTCAACCATCATAGGGATACTTGCTAGCACGGACGGCATAGCATCAATCGATTTTCGACCATTACAGAATGAGTATTTGTACATCAAACTATGCTGAATTAATGAATCGAGGAAAGGGGTGTACCCTTCGTATGTTCCATTTTCAAGTTCGGGATTGTAACTTTTAAGATATTCGCGACCAAAACTTTCTAGTATGAAAATTACTACATTCTGTTTTTTAAACTTCGATTCTGTTGATGGGGTATGAACGAGGGTGTAGATTTTATCTAATTCCTCGTCACTTTTGTAATATGTTGCTTTTATTAGTGCTTTCTTTTGAAGGGTTCGATATATTGCAAATGGGGTATTTAGTACAATTGTTGCTTCTAGGGGTTCATTAATATACTGACCAGCATTACTCAATGTAATGGGACGAGTGCTATGCCTAAATCCGCCTCGGATACCGCCAATCATAAGAGTTGCCAATAGGAGTAATAATATTGTTCCATTGATAAAGTACACTAGATGACCTTTCCAACTTTTAACCACTATAGTTTTTTTGATTTTACCATAGGCAAGAACAAGGATAGCAATCATAGCAATCCATATAATAACAACATACCAGTAGTCGACAATAAATTTAGGAATTAACGAGCCAAAATTGGTTTCATGTTTGAATTCACTGAATATCGTTGCAGTTGTTCTTCGAAGCGTAAATTGAAAATAAACAAAATCGCAGCAGTTCGCCAAAAGTGCTATGCCATTGGTAATGTAAAACAAATATTTTAAAAATGTCTGGTAGATGTTATTGTATCTGAAAGTAAAGGGAAGCAGGTATAGGACGAAATAAAGCATGTTAGTGTATAGAATTGCTGTTGTATCAAAGGCAAGCCCACCCTTCATTATCTTCATCATGCCTACAAATGTCATATTTGGGAAGTAGCTTGAATTGATAAGGTAAAATACAATTCGGCAAACCGAAAAAAGGAGCATTACAAGTATGAAACGCCAAATTAAAGTAAGATAAAGGTTGTTTTTAACCCTTATATCAAGGAAATACTGTTTCCAGGTTTGTAGCATAGCGATATGAATTTGAAAGGGTAAAATTATCTAAAAAAGTGAACGAAAATAAATATCGATTTTATTATAGTGCCTGTATAATTATTTACACGGCAATAAATATGTTCAAGTGGATTAATGTGGTATTAATCAGGCGTTTAATTGCGATATGACTATTTTTTTATTATAGGTGTGATATCTGTTAAATCTCTTTCACCAAAACATTCTCTTTTATACCCTCTACATTCGATGAAATTGCCTTAGAAATACCTATAATCGTTTGCATTTCTGGAGAATCTGGTTCAAAAGAAGCACCTAAATTATCGAGCGCATAAATTACAGAAGCCACCGAGAAATTGTCGATATGCTGTGCTGGTTGGTATGCAATATTCTTTGATTCGCTTATGGTTTCAACAATAATTCTGCACTGGATTAGGTTATTTAGCATAGCTTTCATTAATCTGACAGGAATTTTCAGATCTTGAGAGAGTTCAAGGACAGTTTGAGCTTTCTCTCCATTAACGAATCGTTTAACAATGTGATTTAGAATTAATAGTGATAAATTACGCTTCGAATTCGGACAGATATGCTCTGTTTCGCTTTCGAATTCATACATATCAATATTTTGGTTTGCAAACGATATTTCAGCTCCAAAAAGTACAATCATCCAGCTAACTTGCAACCAGATTAGTAATAGGGGTAACGCAGCGAAGCTACCATAAATGGCATTATACTGTGATACTCCTATTTGAAAATCAATATAAATCCATTGGGTTACAACGAATGCTGAACCAGCAATTATACCAGCAATAATTCCTGATTGAGGGGAAACTTTAGTATTTGGCATTACGATGTATACCACACTAAATAGTATCCAAATTAAGAAAAGTGGTATGAAATTTAAGGTAAACATCAAATACTTGCTAACATATCCAATTAGTTCAATTTGTTTTCCAATTGTATTAAGTTGTGTGGCGAGGAAAACAGATATACTACTCGAAGCTATTAGAAGTATTGGAGCAATAAGCATCATCGATAGGTAGTCGGTGAACTTACGAACTATGGATCGAGGTTTGTCAATCTTCCATATATCGTTAAAAGATGTTTCGATGCTACTAAATATTTTAGAAACAGAGTAGAATAGAAAAATAACACCAATTCCAGCAATTAATCCTCCTCCAGTATTCTCAAGGAGTGAGTTTGAGAAGGTTACCAGTTTGTCTGCTATTTCTCCTTGTCCTTTGAGGCCTTCTTTTAGTTCTTGTTCTAAATATTTGTCAGCTCCAAACCCTTTGGCAATTCCAAAAGCCATTGCAAGGACTGGTACAATGGACATTAGCGTGTAGTAGGTTAAAGCAGATGCTCTTACTGTTACCTTATTTTCAATCAACCCACGGAGCGAAAGAACTATAATCCTTAAATATTTGAATAGGAATTTCATTTTTGGTGGGTACTCCTCCAACCGTACACTCCAGAGATCCCTGAGTAAGAATTGCTGAACCTTCATAAAATAATTAAGAGTCCTTTTGAATAAACCTTCTTTCTTTGCCATGGCGTTGAGGTTTTAAACAGAATACTAATGTAAGTAAAAATGTGATTAAATTGTCATACAAAAAACAAACTCATTCTCTCATTTCTGTGAAATGGTGAATCCATATGTGTTTAATAAATGAATACCCGCAAAAGCGGGTATCTACTTATTAATGCTAAAAAAGCTGCCGAAGCAGCTTTTTCTATTAGTATCTGTAATGTTCAGGCTTGTATGGACCATCGGGGCTAACCCCAATATAATCGGCTTGTTTCTTTGTTAACTTGGTTAGTTTAACACCAATTTGCTCAAGATGTAAACGAGCAACCTCTTCATCAAGATGCTTTGGTAGACGGTAAACATCAATTGCAAGGTTCTTTGTCCAAAGTTCTATTTGTGCAAGAGTTTGATTGGTAAAACTATTGCTCATTACAAAACTTGGATGACCTGTTGCACAACCAAGGTTAACTAAACGACCTTCGGCTAAAACAAAAATAGAACGACCATCTGGGAAGAAATATTGATCAACCTGTGGTTTAACGTTGACCTTTTTAACATTTGGTGCAACATTTAACCTATCGATGTGAATCTCATTATCAAAGTGACCAATGTTACATACAATGGTTTGATCCTTCATTGCAAGCATATGTTCAAGGGTAATGATATCACAGTTACCAGTTGTGGTTACATAGATATTGCCTTCAGTAAGAGTTTCTTCAATAGGTTTTACCTCGAATCCTTCCATTGCAGCTTGTAATGCACAGATTGGATCAATTTCGGTTATTATTACCCTTGCACCGTATGAACGCATGCTATGAGCACAACCTTTACCAACATCGCCGTATCCGCAAACAACAACTACTTTGCCTGCAATCATAACATCAGTTGCACGTTTGATACCATCGGCAAGTGATTCGCGACATCCATAAAGATTGTCAAATTTACTTTTTGTGACTGAATCATTTACATTGATAGCAGGAATAAGAAGTTCGCCCTTCTCCTTCATCTGATATAGACGGTGAACACCTGTGGTAGTTTCTTCTGAAACACCTTTTAAATCTTTAACTAGAGTATGCCATTTCTGGTTATCCTCTGATAATACTTTCTTTAAAAGATTAAGAATGACTTGCTCTTCATGATTTTCAGCCTTTTTGTTAAGAACGCTTGCATCTTTTTCTGCCTTATAGCCAAGATGAACGAAAAGGGTAGCGTCACCACCATCATCTACAATAAGGGTTGGCCCCTTACCATTCGGAAATGATAGTGCCTGAGCAGTACACCACCAGTATTCTTCAAGGGTTTCACCTTTCCATGCAAAAACTGGGATTCCTGCTTTTGCAATTGCTGCGGCAGCATGATCTTGGGTCGAAAATATATTACAACTAGCCCATCTAACATCAGCACCCAATGCTTTAAGTGTTTCAATTAACACGGCTGTTTGAATAGTCATGTGTAAAGAGCCAGTAATTCTTGAACCTTTTAATGGTTTAGAAGTTGAATATCTAGCACGAATTGCCATTAATCCTGGCATTTCTTTTTCGGCAATGCTAATTTCTTTACGTCCCCATTCTGCAAGTGAAATATCATTCACTTTGTAGGGTAGCGATTCTACAAGTACTTGTTCCATTTATTTAATCTGATTAGTTATAACTCTTTTATAAGTTACAAAGTTATAAAATAATTTTTATAATAATTTTGATTATAGGAGTCAAGAATATTTGATACATTTTTTCTATCAAATTCGAGTTGAATTTTGAGTTGTTCAATATTTGAAAATTTCTTTTCATTTCTGATACGTTCAATAATAGCGACATCAATTTTTTGATTGTAAATATCTTCATTGAAGTTGAGAATATGTACTTCAATGGTAATATTTCGATTATTATCGATTGTTGGTCGAGTCCCGATATTCATCATTCCCTTTTCGAACCTACCATTTAGATTTAATAGAACGGCATAAACTCCTTCGGCAGGTATTAGTTTAAGGGGATCAATTGGTCTAATGTTAGCTGTTGGAAATCCAATTTTACGACCTACTTGGGAGCCTGTTTCAATTGTACCAGTGAGAAGATATGGATAACCAAGCATTTCGTTTGCTTTTTTGAGTTCCCCATTACTTAGAGCTTCCCTTATTTTAGTTGAGCTAATATTTGTATCGTATTCTTCAATTATTTCAACTTTCTCAAAGGTGTAGTGAAGTTTAGTTGAAAAATTCTTTATTGTAGCAATATTTCCTTCAGCTTTTTTACCAAATCGATGATCTTTCCCGATTATAATATGTTTAACATTGTAAGATTCAACAAGAAATTGTATAAAATCATCGGCGGACATACTAGCTATCGATGGAGTGAATTCTTGAATAATAAAGAAATCAAAGCCAAGTTTTGAGAAGATTTTTGATTTTTCGTTAAGCGTGGTCAAAAATCTTAACTTATGAGGATCCTTGTTTAGAACCAAACGAGGATGCGGCCAAAAAGTAAGTACAGCTGAGTTAAGATTTAATTCTTTAGAGCGTTGAAGAACCAAATTTGTAAGTGCTTTATGACCTCGATGAACACCGTCAAAAAAGCCCATGGTAAGCACAATGTTTTTGCCCTCAAGCTGATCTGGTTTCTGAACAATTATCATCTTTTGTATTAAGAAAGTAAACAAAGATGCAAATTTTGATTCTTTAATAAAAGAAAAAATTGCACAAAGTGCTTAATTGTTGATAATTGACTCAGAATAGATGATAGTTGGGGCTTGATTGGTGTTAAGCTTTGGAAATTTATATAGGAGAAGAATAAAGAATTTGATAAATAATGCATACAGTGATTTGTAACAATTAGAAAACTATGAAAGTATATTTCGATGTCTTCGACTTGAGATTATTTAAATGGTTAACCAATTTGACAAACCTTTTAAATTCGTGAGAATCGAAAAAATTAACGGTAAAGCCCCTAAATCAAAGACATCGAATTATTCATAGTTTACACCCACCTGACCAAGCAAAAATCCATTCTATGGGGTAATTCAGCGTGTTTAGCGTATATCCGAATTCCGCAATCAAAAGCTCCTGGATCAACAGGTACAATGCTTAACTTAAAAGTAGCCCTTGCACCCTCGATAGATTCCATAATGAATTCGTGTACCCTTTTTATTTGAACTTCGTTGCTTTCAATAAGATCTGCTACAACAAGCTCTACACCAATATCCTCAATGCCAAGTTCTCCTAAATCGAGAACTAATTCTGATGTATATTCTTTCCCTAAGATAATAGCCTCAGAAGCAGTATTGAACTGCTTAACTTGGATTACTTCAAGGGTGTCCCAGCTTCTCGTCATTCTTTTTTTCCAGTTAGAGATTTTCTTGGCAAGATCAAAATCATTTGCTTTAATCCTTCTTGACCGATCGTAAAGTTTATTATAGAATCGATTCTCGTAATCCCTCATCATCCTTGTTGTGGTGAAGTTAGATGCAATCTGGGAAATGGATTTTTTAATGTATGACACCCATTTTTCGGGGATATCATCAGAGTCCCTATTGTAATACATTGGAACTATTTCATTTTCGAGGAGAGAATAAATTAGTTCGGCATCCAGCTCGTCCTGATAATCCTGCTCTTGATATAAATTTTCTTGAGGGATTGCCCAACCAGCTCCTTGTCGATAACCTTCAACCCACCAGCCATCTAGTACGCTGAAATGAAGTACCCCATTCATTGCCGCTTTTTCGCCACTTGTTCCCGAAGCCTCAAGTGGTCGGGTAGGTGTATTTAACCAAATATCAACTCCTTGCACCATTTTGCGTGCAAGTTCCATATCATAATTTTGAAGGAAAAGTATTTTACCCACAAATTCTGGCATCTTTGATATTTCGACTATTCGTTTAATTAGGTCTTGCCCCATTTTATCGTTTGGGTGGGCTTTACCTGCGAATAGTAATTGTACGGGCATCTCTTGATTGTTGATAATGCCATTTAACCGTTTAAGATCTTTAAATAGTAAATGAGCTCGCTTGTAAGTGGCAAATCGGCGTGCAAAACCAATTGTTAATGCTCTATTATTAAGACCTTCCTGAATATCAACAACATGCCGAGGGCTTTCAAATCTAATAATATCAGGATTGTTTAATCGAGTTCTTATATAGTCGATTAGTTTTTTTCGTTGATTATTTCGAATGCTCCATATTTTTGAGTCAGAAATATTAAATATCTGCTCCCATGCTGGCTTTGGATAATCGCTATCTTTTTCAGTGGAACCAGATTCAAAAAGATTACGCCATTCTTTAGCAGTCCATGTTGGGTAGTGAACACCATTTGTAACGTAGCTAACATGAAGTTCATCGTAATAGTATCCTGGCCATAAGCCAGCAAGCATTTTTTTACTAACCTCTCCATGCAACCAGCTTACACCATTGACTTCCTGAGAGAGATTTGCTGCTAAATGACTCATGGAGAACTTCTCTGTTATGTTGCCAAGATTCATTCGTCCTAGATCCAAAAACTGCTCCCATGATATTTTAAGCCTATCAGGATAGTGAGACATATACGCACGGAGTAAATCTTCAGTGAATGAGTCATGTCCTGCAGGAACTGGGGTATGTGTTGTGAATAAACTTGTTGAGCGAACAACCTCAAGGGCATCGGAGAATGAAAGTTTTTCGTCATGAATATAGTTACGCAATTGTTCGAGACCTATAAAGGCAGCATGGCCCTCGTTTATGTGGAATATATTCGGCTCAATTCCAAGTGCTTTTAAGGTGCGAATTCCTCCAATTCCTAGAAGCATTTCCTGCTTGAATCTATTTTCGATATCACCTCCGTATAGGTGATGTGTTATTGTACGATCTTGAACGATATTTTCTTCAAAATCGGTATCCATAAGATACAAATCAGTTCTTCCAACTTCTACTTTCCAAATTCTAGCGTAAAGATTACGACCCGGCATGGCAATGCTGATAGTCTTCCATTTCCCATTCTCATCACGTACAGGGGTGGCTAAGGTTTGGGTAAAATTCTGTTGATCATAGGTAACAATTTGTTGACCAGTAGAGGAGAGTTGCTGTGTGAAATAACCGTAACGATAAAGTAGCCCAATACCAACAATATCTGTATTACGATCTGATGCCTCTTTTAGATAATCACCGGCAAGTACACCTAAGCCCCCTGAGTATATTTTAAGCGATGTGTGCAAGCCGAACTCCATGCTGAAATATGCAATTTTAGGTTCTTTTCGCTTGTACTTGTTCATCATGTAGCTGGTGAACTTAAGGTAGAGCGAGTGAAGTTTCTCTACGAAATTCGAATCATTTTCAAGCTCCTGATAACGTGTAAATGATATTTTTTCGAGGAAGAGAATTGGATTTTGCTCACACTTAACCCATAGTTCAGGATCTATTGATTCAAAAAGGTCAACAGATTCGGGATTCCATGACCACCATAGGTTACGGGAAAGTTCATCTAGAGCACTAAGTTTTTCGGGGATATTTTTCTGTACAAGCAATCGAACCCAATTAGGCTTATTCAACCTATATTTTCTCTCAATGGTTGGGAGCTTCTCTTTCCTGTCTCGATCCATGAATTGTTGCGTCCGATCTTCAACCCTTTTAAGTGCAATATTATAAGCTTTGTAATAGTAGTTGATTAGGTTATTCCAAAGGGCTGTTTTTGATACCTCATAGGCATTCTTTTTGGCAAAACTTCTTGCTTGATTATCAAATACTACAAACTGTTTTAGCATTTCAGCAATTTGCCTAACAACCTCTTGATCATTATCATCGGTTCTAGGTATTACCGTTATTCCAGGATGTGATTCTTCAAAATGGCTATTTACCCAGTTTCCAAAACCTGCAAGAGTTGTAGTTATTGTTGGAACATGAAATGCAAGACTTTCGAGAGGTGTATAACCCCATGGTTCATAGTATGAAGGAAACACTGTGATATCTAATCCGATGAGTAAATCGTAATAGTGCTTGTCGAAAATACCATCATCACCATTGAGGTAACAGGGTACAAAGAAAATTTTCACCCTATCATTAACGGAGTTATTTAAACCTACCTCTTTGATCTTTTTGAGAGTTGGATCGAACTCGGGATCGATAAGATAATGCGTTAAATATGAGTTGCTTAATACGAGAGTATTATCAGAATCTTTATCTTGAAGATTTCGAAATACATCTTTTCTGGGGCCATGATGATTTGCGGGGATAAGAATAAATGCTAATACCTCTTTCCCCAAACCTTCTATCTTATTTAGTTTTCCAAGCGCATCAATAAAAACATCTATACCTTTATTCTTAAATTCATATCTGCCACTGATTCCAACAAGAAAAGCATCTTTTGAAACATCATGTGCAAGTAAAGCCTCTGCTACCTCATAAAATTTGATTTTAGCCTCTATTCTTCTTAACTTAAACTCTTCACTAACTGGAACAATTGTATCATCGAATCCGTTTGGAGTAACAAGGTCAACAGGTTTACCATGGAATTGAATACACTCTTTTGCAGTAATATCACTCACAGTAGTATAGCAATCAGCCTGAGCGGCAGATATTTTTTCTAACGATTGTTTTGAGGCAACATTAAATTCTAGTGCTTTACTTTCGGGGTTGTATTTTTCAAGTTTGCTGTAAAGAGGGATATTATTTCCAGCGATACAACGACCAAGAACAGTTGCATGAGTTGTGAAAATTGTGCCTACTTGAGGCATCTTGCTCTTGAGGTAGAGGAGACCCGTACCAGTCATCCATTCATGGAATTGTGCTACTATTCGATGTCTAGAGCTTAAATGGAATAGGGTGAAACTTTCGATGACCTTGCCTGCTGCATAACCGAATAGTGCAGGTTCAATATAATCCCATTGTCCAGTAATAGAGTCGAGTTTAAATTCCTCCCAAAAAACTTTAAAAATTTCGTCTTTTTGGGGAATTAACTTTGTAAAGTCGACTATGATTGCAATAGGTTTACATGGAATATTCCAATGCCCTATTCGTACATTTAGACCTTCCTCAAAAGCTTTATTTTTCCAAGAAGAGAACAGTTGACAGTCCTCAATGAATTCCGGGTTATGCTCGGTATCCCGCCAAACATCAGGACCAATGAGTATATAGTTGTTTTTTAATTCGTTTACTAACGATAATGCTTTTGTAGCTATGACCGTATGGATACCTCCAACTTTATTACAAACCTCCCAGCTGGTTTCGAATAGATAGTCTGGTTTTAATGGTTTTTCCTTCATTTTTGGATTATGTTTTTATACCAAATTATTACTTTTTCTTTGGACTTGTAGTTTTCGTTTTTTTATTGCTAACAGTTTCTTTTTTAGTACTAACAGATTTTGCTTTTGCAATCTCTTTAATTTTCTTGGTTTTAGAAACAGTTACATTTTTACTCTTCCCTGAACTAACCTTTTTTTCAACCTGTTTGTTCACTACCTTATCTTTATTGAGATTTTTTTGTTGCAATTTTTTTAATTCTTCTACCCTATCTAAAAGAATTTTAAGCATACTATCGATCTCTTCAGGTTTAACATTCGAAATTGGGGCTAGCTCCTTAATTTTATTGTCAATCCTGAGAGTAAAATCACTTAGTATATTCATAAAATTGATGAACGCTTCGTAGGGTGTATCGTAAGGGTTGAAATACTTATGAACATCACCATCGCTAAACCACTTGGTGCACATGTAATAGAAATGATCGCTGGTTTGGAGGTATTTCCAATCACGATGAATATTTTCATCGTTTATTAGATTTATTTTTTTAGCAAGGGAATATAGGTTGTTGAATGCTTCATCCTGAAGATCGTTTCCAAGCCATGCTGTTAAATCTCTCTCTTCATCAGCCCATGAGATGGGATGGGGAACATGAAGTGCTGAAACGGGTTGATGCTTTTCGGCTGCCTCCGTTGGAGTTAAAAACTCAAAGTTACTCTGACTAAACACCATACGTGGCAGAGAGCGCATAAAATCGAAAATACCTGTTTCTGCCCATTGGTGTTCCCCAAAGGTTTCATAATCCATGAAAAGGTTTACAATCTCTTCACGAGGCTCAATGTTTTTTAGCCACGAAACATATTTCTCGGCGGTTAATGGCCATTCACTCCAACCTTGGTTTGAGAATCGGAAAGCAATATCATCACTTAATCTAAAGTTTTTAAGTAGAAGTTTTAATTTAGGGTTAATTGCATTTGTATATAAATAGTTTGAACTTTTCCAGCCAAGTATATGTTTTGCCCCTTCGGTGAGCATAGCTTTGTAACCCATATCTGCTACAATGGAACCAATCTCATCGGAGTAGATAAGCTCAGTGTTTCGGAATGATTTTGGTTTTTGTCCGAACAGCTCCTCAATCCTTTTACTTTGAGCTGAAACCTGTTTTTCAAACTCGTTGCGATTTTTAAGTGAAGATAGCGAGTGTGAGTATGTCTCTGCCAGAAACTCAACACAACCTGTTTCTGCCAATCTTTGGAAACTTTTTAGAATTTCTGGTGCATACATTTCGAACTGATCTAATGCTGTACCTGAAATAGAGTAAGAAATTTTAAATCGCGATCCAAATTCATTAATTAGATCGAGCATTAGATTGTTTGTAGGCAGATAGCATTTTTCTGCAACCTTTTTCATAATTGAACGATTTGAAAAATCGTCGAAATAGTTATGATCTTCCCCAATATCGAAGAAGCGATATCTGCGGAGTCTAAATGGTTGATGAACCTGAAAGTAGAAACAGATTGTCTTCATTATGTTTTAAATTATTGAATTACAAATTTTATAAAATAGAATCGTAGACTTCTTTAACCCCTTCGGCGGCATTTTCCCATTTTAGGTTATTTACCTCTTCTTGACCGTACTTAATAAAGAAATCGGATAAGGCTTTATAGTTGAGAAGGCCATAAATACTATCGGCCATGGCATCGATATCCCAGAAATCGATTTTTAAAGCATACTTGAGGATTTCAGAAACCCCTGATTGTTTTGAAATTATAACAGGTACGTTCGATCTCATTGCTTCAAGAGGACTAATCCCAAATGGCTCAGATACTGATGGCATTACGTAAACATCACTCATTTGAAACATCCTGTTTACATCTGGACCCTTGAGAAATCCAGTAAAATGGAATTTGTGAGATATTCCAAGTTCAGCCACACGTCGAATCATGCGATTAAGCATATCGC
Organism: Bacteroidales bacterium; assembly: GCA_013141385.1. Taxonomy (NCBI): domain Bacteria; kingdom Pseudomonadati; phylum Bacteroidota; class Bacteroidia; order Bacteroidales; species Bacteroidales bacterium. The sequence goes on from JABFRB010000002.1 coordinate 506,720, forward strand.
CGCTACCAGCCATAACGAAACGTACATTATCATTTTTCTTGAGAACTTTATTTGCAGCTTCAACAAAATAGTCGGGTCCTTTTTGGAATGTTACCCTACCTAAAAAAGTAACAATTTTTTCTGGCAGCACTTTGTTACTATTAACGATGTTATAATCAGCAATGAAATCTACAGCATTATGAATGGTAACAACTTTTTCTTCTGGGATCCCATACCTAGTAATTACGATGTTTCGAGTGAGGTTACTAACAGTGATAACTTTGTCAGCTACCTCCATTCCACGTCGTTCAATCTCATAAACGTTTTGGTTCACATTTTCTCCACTTCTGTCGAATTCAGTGGCATGAACATGCACTATGAGCGGCTTACCCGAGACCATTTTTGCTACAATTCCAGCAGGGTAAGTTAGCCAGTCGTGAGCGTGAATGACATCAAAATTTTTTAATAGAGCAAGATTAGAGGCTATTAGCGCATATCGTGTTACCTCTTCCATGAGGTTAATACTATATTTTCCTGAGAACCTGAATTTTCTGGTTGTTGTAGATTCTTTAGTTAGCGTTTTTTCACGTTCAGATTGCTCCAAAAGTTTTTGGAATTCCTCTGGATCAATATAAGGAACAATGTTAGAGCTTATTTCGAGGTATTGAACCTTTTTCCAAAACTCCTCCATCTCAATATTTGTATGGCTAACATCAATATCTTCAGCAGCAACTAAACGGATGGATGATTTATCCTCATCTCCGAATGCTTTTGGTACAACAAAAATCACTTCAACATTCTTCTTTGCCAAACCTCGTGTTAGTCCGAAGCAGGCCGTACCTAATCCACCCGTAATATGTGGTGGAAACTCCCACCCAAACATCAAAACTTTCATGCAATAATTTTATTTGCTATACTTTTCTATCATTCTTATAATTCTAATAATCTCAGCAACGCTCCATGCTTGCGATATCGCACCGTTAGGACGTTGTGGAGGATCACCATCGTAAACCTCTGCTATGGAGCATATTCCGTAATGGGAAATTTCCTCTTTCATGGATTCTACAAGTTTCTTGGCTAATGGTAATGCCGATTTTTCATCTATTTTGAAATATGCTTCCATGAAATGACCGAGTAGCCATGGCCATGCAGTTCCTTGATGGTATGCCAAATCCCTATTTACATGATTTCCTTCATACCTACCTTTGTAAGCGGGATTTTTGGGTGCTAGAGTACGTAAACCTTTCGGCGTTAAAAGCTCACGTTCAATAACTTTTATAACAGCCCGTTTCATTTCTTCGGTGATTGGGCTATATGGGAGTGATGCAGCAAAGACTTGATTTGGTCTAACAAATAGGTTTTGACCTCCCTCATCTACATAATCTGCCAAATAGTTCTTTTGTTCATTCCAAAACACTTCGCAGAATGATTTTTTCGATAGTTCAGCAATAGGCAACCATTCCTTAACAAATTTGTTATCCTTATTGGCGATTGCAAGTTCAATAGTAAACATAATTGCATTATACCAAAGAGCATTAATATCAACTGCATAGCCTGTGCGTGGAGTTACCGGTTTCCCATCTACAATTGCATCCATCCATGTTAGGGCAAAACCTTTATCTCCAAGCCAAATTAGCCCATTATCATGCATCTTAATATTAAAGGGAAGTCCATTTTTATAGCCTAAAAGGATGGCCTTCATTTTCTTCCCATAGTCCTTCCAAATTTCGCTTGTTTTACCAGTGTATTCTGAATACTTCTGCAGCGACCAAAAAAACCATAATGGTGCATCAACTGAATTAAAAGCTGCCGCTTTTGCTCTTCCAACATTGGGAAATAGTCCATTCTTCATTTCTGATGACATAGAATCGAGTACTGCTTTACACGATTTTGGATCATCTATACCAAGAGTTAATCCAGGAAGTGATATGAAAGTATCGCGTCCCCAACGTCCAAACCAAGGATAACCAGCAATAATATGAGTACTTTTTTCTTGTTGAACGGTAAACTGCTCTGCTGCATTCTTCAAACAGTTCTCGAAGCTATTTTTGGGTGGTCTTTTTGATAGTTCGGTGTTGAATTTTTTAGTGAGCGAACTAGGAACTACTTCTGATGTAGACGCAGAGAAGATAATGCTCTCGCCCTTCTTTATGGTCACTTCAAAATAGCCGGGAACAAAGAGATCTTCATGACCTTCATATCCTCTCTTTAACTCTTCTAGGTATTCAATATTATAATACCAATCAGGGGAAGGGACATAATCGCTTTTTTTGTTTATCTGCATATGAAGGTACGGAAATCCTGCATATAATCGGCATCGGATTCCGTTTGGAATCTCCTTGTATTTTGTATCAGCCCCCATGTTTGCCTTGCTTAGACTATGGGCATTTCTAAAAGCAAGGAAAGGTTTAATCCTTATTTTAGTGGGACTATGAGCATCAACAAGTGTGTAACGAATAATAAACTGTTCTTCGTTGTGAACAAAAAGAAGTTCCTTTTTAAGTATTACGCCACCAACCCTATAAGTAAGCGTGGGGGTTGGTTCATAATCGAAATCGATTATGTATTTATGCCCTCTTGGTTCGTATATTCCTGGGTAACGATGAATACCTAAATTAAAGGATTGTCCTCTTTGAATTATCGTATCATCAACACATGAGAGGAGAACATGTGGTTCTCTGTCGAATTGTTCTAATGGGAGAACCATTAAACCATGATACTTTCGAGTATTACATAGCACAATGGTTGTACTAAAAAATCCCCCAGCACGATTTGTACTAAGAATTTCACGATTTAGTGAATATTCAAGATTTACTAATTCGTTTTTATCGAATAATAAATACTTCATATCTTTTAATCTTTAGAGTAAATATTATATAATAACCTATATGTTATGAAGAAGTTCAGTTCCCAATTAACAGTAATCAGAAGAATAAAGGAGAAAAATTAATTATTTGAATCACAAATTATTAAAATGCCTCCCATGAATCTTATAAAAAACGACAAAATAAGATGCCCACTTCGACCTCGTAAAAGGGATTTTTTAACAAAACAAGTTAGGCTTTTTTATGATTATGATTATCGAAATTCCTTTTAAATTTTGGTTAACTTTGCGTTAAACGTTGTTAATATTTTTGCGTTTTTAAGAATGCTATACTATGTAATTGTAAATAAGATTGATGTGTGTTAAACATTATATATGATCTCATATGAAATGGAGTTCAAAAAAAGATAAAATCTTATTTTTTCTCATCCTAATCTCTCAATTTATTTTTCAAAGCTGCATTGATCGAATTGATAGGGTTAGCGTGGATGGATTTCTTACTGGTAATCCCAAAACCTATATTTATGTAAATAGATTTGAAGGTGATAGCCTATCTCTAATCGATTCAATTAAAACAAACTCAAAAGGTCATTTCAAAATTAAACTTAAAGTTGAAAACCCTTATTTTGTTACAATAGGAAAGGACAGACTATTGCAACCAATTATGCTTTTAGTTCAACCAGGCGATGAGGTCAAAATTAAAGCGAGTGAGGCCGATTTATCCGATTACAGTGTTCTTGGTTCGAATGGATCTGTACAGATATGGGAACTTAACCTAAGGCTTAATTCTACAAAATTGAAGATTGATTCCTTGAAAAGCATTTATAATTCCAACACAAACAATCCCAAAATTGATTCTGTAAAACATTTATTGGATAGTTTGTATAACTTGAGTATTGATAGACATTGCGATTACACACACGATTTTATAAAGAATAATCCATTCTCACCAGTATCAATTTTGGCTCTTTTCCAAACTTACGACAATTCTCATCCAGTGCTTGACTATGCTAAGGACAGGAAACTCTTTAGGATGGTTGATTCATCTCTCATGTCAGTATATTCATCAAACAGTATTGTTAAGGCATACCATTCAAAGATTCAAAAACTTGATTCACTTTACGAATTAAGGCATAAAAGGGCACTTATGTTTAAGGATGGTGAAACTTTGCCAGATGTTGGTTATCCACTTATAAATGGAGATTATTTATTTATCAGTAATATTTGGTTTAGATATATTTTAGTAGATTTTTGGGGTGATTGGTGTAGCGTGTGTGCAAGTAATAATGAAATTTTACGTCAGATTTACAAGGAGTATGCTCCAAAAGGACTTGTTGTTATTCAAGTTTCGCTTGGAACAAATCCGGATACTTTAATATTAAGGGCTGTAAGGGATAGTTTACCTTGGTATCATTCATATGTTGATGATTTTTATAACTCAAGATTGTTAGATACACTTAAAATATCCAGCCTACCATCGAACTATATAACAGATAGGAGGGGAGTGATAAAAGGTGTTAATCTTAACGGGGAGAAGTTAAAATCGAAACTTACAGAGCTTTTGCCTTAGTGGAAGTTGAAAAAAGATTTTTATTTCGATTTGAATGATTAATTTTGTTTAGTATTGAAGAGTAAGAATTAACGGGTAATATGTTTTTGTTGAATTAAAATTTTTTAGATGATGATAAATTTTTTAAGATCAAAATATCATGCAATTTGGATGCTGTTAGTATTAGTTCTTTTGAACTCGTGCAATGATAAGAATTCAGTATTGATACATGTTAAAATTACAAGTTCAAAAGATTCTAAAGTTTTTTTAGATAAATTAGACTTCTCCAAATCAACCTATATAGATTCAGTTGATATTTCAAAGGGCGAAAATAGTTTTAGTTTTAGGGCTAAATCCATAATGGAACCAACATTCTTTGTGCTTCGAGTTAAGGACAAAGGCGCAATTACACTACTTTCAGATCCAGGAGAAAAGATGGATCTTATTATTAATGCTGATAAACTCAATGATTATTCTGTTTTGGGTTCAAAAGGATCCTTAAAGACGAAGCAACTTACAAATAAGTTGAGCGAAACCAAAAGCAAACTCTACTCACTAAGATTAAAGTATAATTTGGCTCAAGAACCAGTGGTAAAGTCAATGATTGAACAGGAATACAATGCGGCAATTGACTCTCAACGTGCTTATAACTCCCGATTCATTTGGGCAAATGCAATGTCACGGGCAAGTGTAATGGCTGTATACCAAAAGTACGATGATAATACATATGTTCTTGATCGTGCTGAAGATCTTGTGCTATTCAAGACCGTTGCTTCAACATTAAAAGCACTTTACCCTAATTCGGATTATACAAAAGGAATGATTGCAGAAATCCATAAAATAGAGGGAATTATTCGAGGTAGTAGTATTAATAGCATAATAAACCAAGCGGTTACAACCATTCCGGATATAGCATTACCTAACCCTCAAGGAGATATAGTTAAACTTTCGACGCTTAAAGGGAAAGTAATTCTTCTTGGCTTTTGGGGATCGTGGGATCAAACAAGTCTTTTAGATAACAGGGAATTACTTAATATATATGCTCAATTTAAAAACAAGGGTTTTGAAATTTATCAAGTTTCTCTTGATACTAATCGCAGCGAATGGCTAAATGCAATTGAATCAGCAAGTTTGCCTTGGGCGAATGTATGTGAGTTAAATCCCAAAGGTTCATCGTATGCCTTAACCTATAATATTACACAAATACCTGCTAATTACCTTATTGATAGAAATCATACTATTATAGGGAAAAATCTTTTTGGGGATAATTTAATAAAAGAACTTCGCAAAGTACTATAAATACTATGCAGGGCAAGAAAATATATTTTGCTTCAGATTTGCATCTTGGTTTACCTACCCACGAGGAAAGTCTTCCTCGTGAAAAATTATTCATACAATGGCTAGATCGTATTAAACCTGATACTGCTGAACTTTACTTGCTTGGAGATATTTTTGATTTTTGGTTTGAATATAGTCGCGTAGTACCAAGGGGTTACAATCGTTTTATTGGAAAAATCGCTGAATTCACTGATTCTGGTATCCCTGTCTATTTTTTCAGTGGAAACCATGATGTTTGGATGTTCGACTACTTTCAGAAGGAACTCGGGGTTGAGGTACATCATAAACCGCTTATTAAGGAAATACTCAATAAACGATTTTTTCTTGCCCATGGAGATGGACTTGGCGCAGGAGACAGAGGTTACAAACTATTAAAATCAATTTTTACAAATCCCGCTCTCCAATGGCTGTTCGCTAGGTTGCATCCGAATTTTTCGTTATGGTTTGGCAACCAATGGTCGGTTAGCAGTAGATATTCAAAAGAAATTACACATACCTTCAAGGGAGAAGATGAATTAATAACAAAATTCACCCGCTCAGTTCTGGAAAAAGAACATTTCGATTATTTTATTTTTGGTCATTGGCATTCACCCATAATTTTCCCCTTAAATAGTTCATCAAATCTAATAATTCTGGGTGATTGGTTGGTTAGTAATACCTATTCAGTTTGGGATGGTGAGCAATTTAAACTCATGAAATTCAACAATACGGGTGAAGATGTTGTTTTAAGTGTAGCCAGATAGTTGGTAATTACACATTAAAAAACAAGATCCCATAAATGAACTTCTTAGCACACCTATACCTTTCTGGATCGGATGTTGAAGTTCGGTTAGGTAATTTTATTGGTGATTACGTTAAAGGGAAGAGTTACAGTCAATACCCTGAAGGCGTTCAAAAGGGAATAACCTTGCATCGTGATATTGATTCCTTTACTGATAAACATCTCTCAACCCAAGAATGTATACATTTACTTCGCCCCGGGTATGGTAAGTATGCTGGGGTTGTTGTAGATGTTCTGTTCGATTATGTGTTAGCGAATGAGTGGTATCGATACTCTGAGTCTAATCTTAAATCGTATACTCGGAGGTTTTACTTACAAATGGTTCTAAAATATACCCTTCTCCCTGTTCGAGTTAGAGAATTCCTTCCATTTATGATTCAAAGTAATAGACTATACAGTTATCGAACCAAAGAGGGTTTGGGTAAAGCAATTGAGATAATGAGTTCTGTAACCTCATTGCCCAGCAAACCGGGATATGCAATTGAAACTCTGAATTTAAACTACGAAAAGATATTCTTTAATTTCAATACACTTTTCCCCGAAATGATTGCATTTGTTGGTGACAAATATGATATCAAATTCTAATTCGTTTTGGTTTATCCTAATCGTGAGGAATCCAATTTAATAAAAATAAAGAGTAGAATAGTAAAAGCCCAAAGCGAGGAGCCTCCGTAGCTAAAAAATGGAAGCGGAATCCCAATCACAGGAAACAAACCAATGGTCATACCAATATTTACAAAAACGTGGAAGAAAATTATCGATACCACTCCATACCCATAAATTCTTGAAAATGCTTCTCGTTGCCTTTCAGCAATCATTATTAACCTTAGTAGTAGAATCATAAAAAGCGATATTACTACCAATGAACCTATAAAGCCCCACTCTTCACCTACAGTACAAAATATAAAATCGGTACTTTGTTCGGGAACGAAATTATACTTGGTTTGTGTTCCTTGTAGATAACCCTTTCCCAAGAATCCGCCAGAACCAATTGCAATTTTAGATTGATTAACATTATACCCCCAGCCTTGCGTATCATCTTCGATTCCTAATAAATCGTTAATTCGTTTTTGTTGATGGGTGGCAAGTACATTATGGTAAATATGATCAACAGAAAGAGTAAAGGCTGTATTTATTATAAGGAATAGTGAGAGGTAGTAGATTAAACGAACACGACGAAAAAATGCATAAATCAATGCTACTGGAATGCCAATAGTTATTGCAATTAAGACGATATAGGTTGAAGATAAACTGTATCCAGTGTATCTGATTGAATAGTATAATATTACCCCAATAATAGTTGATGCTATTGTGTAAATAAGCATCTCCTTTATTCTGTTTCCAATAATTGCAAAAAGGATCATTGTTAATCCAAATACTAAAATTAGAACAGTAGTGTTGCTAAAAATAATAACTAGGATGAATAACACTACTATTAAAACAAAATACAACATAATCCAATTAGGAAGACCTTCTCGATAAAGTACAAGGATCAGTGCGGCATATACCATTGCAGAACCTGTATCGTTTTGGAGAAGAATTATTACAGCAGGCAGAAATAGGATAAAGCCAATTTGTAGTAGAGATTTTGGTTGTAGAATTTTAAAGTTATAAACATTTGTAAGCTTTGCTATAGCTAATGCAGTGGCAATTTTTGCAAATTCAGCTGGTTGTATTCCAACGGATCCAATTTGAATCCAAGAATGTGCACCATTTATAACCTTTCCAAAAAGCAATGCGACTATGAGAAGAACGATTGCTAAGGCATAGAAGAGATAAGCGAATACAAAATAAACTCTACGGTCGATAAGCAAAACAAATAAAGCTAATACGAGCGCAAAAATTATCCAAATCAGCTGCATTCCATATCTCTGAGTAAAATCTAGTATGCTGCTATGTGCATCACTATATACGGCTGCATATATATTTAGCCAGCCCATAAATACTAATGCGAGATAAATGAATATGGTAGTCCAATCGAAACCTCTCCAGGAACTATTTCTTGTTTGCATGGCGGTCAAGGAGTTTACTTTCGAACATTAATTTTTCCAAATCGGGTCGAGCAATTGAATCAGTTAAATACTTCTCAATCATTAAACTTGCAATAGGGGCAGCCCATGTTCCCCCAAAACCAGCATTTTCAACATATACAGCAATAGCAATTTTAGGATCATCCTTAGGTGCAAAAGCAATAAAAACGGAATGATCTGCCCCATGGGGATTTTGTGCAGTACCAGTTTTACCACAAACCCTAATTTTGGGCAGTGCGGCAATTAAACCAGTACCCCCCGCCCCTCCATTAACGGACATGTCCATTCCTTCAACAACATAGTTAAACCAAGTAGAATCAATAGTAGTATAATGTTTTTCAGTAAATTTTGGATCAATACCATTAGTCCCTTTTACCTCCTTAACAACATGCGGTGAATAATAGTAACCCCTATTAGCAATTACAGTAGCAAGATTTGACATTTGTAGAGGAGTTGTGCCAAGTTCCCCCTGACCTATTGCTAACGAAATAATAGTTAATGAATTCCATCCACCTTTCCTAAAGTATCGGTCATAAAAACTAACGGATGGAACAATTCCTCTAAGTTCATTTGGTAGATCAATTCCTAATTTTTTGCCAAAGCCAAATGATTCAACATGCTTTTTCCAATCCGAAAAACCATTCTCAACAGAACCAAATATAGATTTGTCGATAATACTCCTAAAGACATAGCAAAAATAAGTATTACATGACATCTGGATTGCCTGCGTAAACGATAGTGGGGATGGGTGGATGTGGCAACCAACACCTCTTCCTATTGGGAACCCACCTGCACAACCATAACGTGTTGTCGGGTAAACTACTTCTTCTTGCATTCCAATTAACCCATTAACTATCTTAAAAGTAGAACCCGGAGGATAAAGTGCCATTAAAGCCCTGTTGAATATTGGCTTTAGTGTATCATTTTGTAGAAATCTGTAATTTGTTGTTCTATCTCTACCAACAAGGAGTTCTGGATCATAGGAAGGGCTCGATACCATAGCAAGAACTTCTCCTGTTTTTGGTTCAATTGCAACGATGCTTCCTATCTTATTGGTCATTAACTTCTCGCCATATTCTTGCAGATTAGCATCAATTGTGCATATAATATCGTTTCCAACAACTGCCGCGGAATCATACAAGCCGTTTTCATAGGATCCTTTAATCCGGTTATGCACATCTACCATATAAATGCTAACCCCCTTACTGCCCCTTAATTCTTTCTCGTAAGATTTCTCTAAACCATTGATTCCAATATAATCACCAAGTTGATAGTACGGGTTTTTGTTAATTACATCATCATCAACTTCACCCACATAACCTAGCAGATGACCAGCCATTTTGTGGGGATAACTTCTAAGCGTACGTGGGTGTACCTCAAAACCCGGGAATTGGTAAAGCTTTTCTTGAAGTACGGCGTAGGTTTTAGCCGAGATTTGTTTGAGAAATACTGATGGTTTATAAGGGGAATATCCTTTAACTCTTTTAATTTGGGTAAATCCATCTTTTACTTGCTCATAGGAGATCTCAAGGATTTTTGCTAACTCTGTTGTATCAAATGCTTTAACCTGATTTTTCACAACCATTAAGTCGTAAGCCGCTTGGTTGTAAACAATTAGACTCCCTTTGCGATCGTAAATAAGTCCCCTTGCAGGATATTGTGGGATATATCTTAATACATTATTACTTGCAGAAAGTTTATAGGATTGTTCAACTATTTGCAACATGAATAGTTTTATTATTAGCACTATACAAAATATTAGGATAATACCTGATATTATGTACTTTTTGTCGGTCGTTATATTTAATTGCACCTAGCTTTGTTTGAATAAAATTACTTATTGAAAAAAAATAATTGGCTAAGAAGAATGAATATTGAAGTTATTATTGTGCTAAGAATAATTCTGAAAAGGGTGAAGAAGAAGTGTACAAATGTGAAAGTTTCGAGGTAAAAAAGTATAAAATGATGGATTAACACTATTATTAGAGTGTATTTTATAAACCATCCTATATCGTTAATTACCAAGGAAGGACTTCCTTTTCTGTCCACAGAATCGTGAGTTGATATATTTGATAATATGGTAGGCCTAATGAATGCAATAAATAAAGTTGCTGATGAGTGCAAACCTAGTGTTCCTGAAAAAGCATCAATTATTAGGCCAGTCAAGAAACCAAAAATAAGAAGAATCCAACCCGGGATCTCGAAGGGTAGGAGCATAATGAATAAAATGTAAATATATGGGTTGATATAGCCCCCAAGGTTGATATTATTTAATACCAAAAGTTGAAGTGCCATTAACACAGCAAACATTATCGCATATCGAGATAGTAGTTTACTCATTTTTCTTGATTTTCGAGAAGATTCCTTTCGATTGCTTGGTGCGATTTAATCACATAAACATAATCGAGTCTTTTAAAATCGGAAAGCAACTTAACGTTAACGATGTAAAAATTACCACCCTTAAACTCAAAATCCTCAATGGTTCCTAGTGGAATGTCGGGTGGAAAAATAGTAGAATAACCACTAGTTACGATAGTATCTCCTTCAGCAAGGTTCACATGTTGGGGTATTTCTGAAAGAATTACTTTGCGATAATTTAATCCATCCCAGTATAATGAACCGTAAACTCCAGAGCGTTTATGCTTTGCCGATAATTTCCAGTTGGTATTAAGCAAAGATATTACTGTGGAGAAATTACTTGATACCGATGCCACAACCCCAACAACACCATCTTTTGTTATAACCCCCATTTCCCGCTGAATACCATCATTCGTTCCAACATTGAGCGTTATATAGTTATTCTGTTTATTGATTGAATTATTGACTATTCTAGCAGGCGAATATGTATACTTAACTCCTCCAATAGAATCAGTTAGAGAATTCTTATTTGCTTCAAGTTTATTTTTAAGACGGGCTAATTCATTTCGAAGGGCTACATTATCAACAACCAATTCAATATTGTTTTGCCTAAGCCTAAAATATTGTTCGATATTATGCTTCTGATTATCTACAACGCTTAAAATGCTGCGGCTAAGATTTCCGAAACTTGCTTTTTGGTAATAGTTATGATCTGCAAGTAACCAAATTGAGAAGCCTTCAAGTACGATGAATAGAATAAGGAAGTAATACTTTTCTAGAAATCGAAGAAGGCTATTCATTTTTGGTTAGTTGGTTAATGTTCAACAGGATGTTACAATTATCGCATTAGGAATGGAAATCTATCAACATTCTTTAAAGCAATACCAGTTCCTCTAGCAACAGCATGTAAAGGATCATCGGCAACGCTAAACTTGATATTAATCTTATCGGTTAATCTCTTGTCCAAACCCTTAAGTAATGCACCACCACCAGCAAGGTAGATACCCTTTTTAACAATATCTGCATAAAGTTCCGGGGGAGTTTGTTCAAGTACTCCCAGAATTGCTGCTTCAACTTTAGATATCGATTTATCAAGGCAATGCGCGATTTCTTGATACGAAATAGGTACTTCAATGGGCAATGCCGTCATCAAGTTTGGTCCACGAACAATAAAATCGGCGGGTGGATTCTCTAAATCAGGTAAAGCTGATCCCACAGCAATTTTAATATCCTCAGCGGTACGTTCTCCAATTTTAATATTATGCTGATGGCGCATATATGCTTGAATATCGGCAGTAAACCCATCACCAGCTATTCTTATAGATTTATTACAAACAATGCCACCAAGTGCAATAACAGCAATCTCGGTAGTTCCACCTCCTATATCAACAACCATATTGCCTTCAGGCGCTTCAACGTCCAAGCCAATTCCTAAGGCAGCTGCCATCGGTTCATAAATCATATATACATCGCGACCACCTGCATGTTCAGAAGAGTCACGAACGGCTCGGACTTCAACTTCGGTGCTACCACTTGGAATACAAACAACCATTCGTAACGAAGGGGAGAAGAGCTTGTTTTTAGAGTTAATCATCTTAATCATTCCCCTAATCATTTGCTCAGCTGCATTAAAGTCTGCAATTACCCCATCGCGAAGAGGACGTATGGTTCTAATATTCTCATGCGTTTTACCATGCATCTGTCTTGCTTTTTCCCCAATTGCTATAAGTTTTCCGGTGGATTGATCGATAGCCACAATAGAGGGCTCATCCACAACAATCTTATCATTGTAAATGATAATCGTATTGGCTGTTCCCAGATCGATAGCTAATTCCTGCGTTAAAAATGAAAAAAGTCCCATATTAGTTGTTTAATAATTTTAATGTTTAAAGTGTCTAATTCCGGTGGATACCATTGCCATATTATGATTGTTACAATAGTCAATACTATCCTGATCTTTAATTGATCCTCCAGGCTGAATAACTGCTGTAACACCAACTTTATCGGCAATTTCTACACAATCAGGGAATGGAAAGAACGCATCGGAGGCCATCACAGAGCCTTTAAGGTCGAATCCAAATCCTTTTGCCTTCTCAATTGCATGCTTAAGCGCATCAACTCTCGAAGTTTGCCCAACACCGCTTGCAATAAGCTGATTATTTTTTGCCAGCACAATAGTGTTTGATTTTGAATGCTTTACTATTTTGTTTGCAAAGATAAGATCATCAATCTCACTCTTAGTAGGTGTCTTAATTGTTATCGGTTTCATGTCCTTTTCGGTTTCCATACTCGAATCCCGCTCCTGAACTAATGTACCCGATAGTAATGATCTAAACTGATATTGTGGTAAGGAAATATTCTTTGATAGTAGAATTATTCGATTTTTCTTGCTGGTTAAAATCGAAAGAGCTTCGCATTGATAACCCGGAGCAATTATAACCTCGAAGAAAAGGGTGTTCATTGCATTGGCAGTTTCCAAATCTATCATCTTGTTAACAACGATAACACCTCCGTATGCTGAAATGGGATCGCCAGCTAAAGCATCTTGCCATGCTTGTAACAGGTTATTCCTCGTTGCTAAGCCGCAAGCATTATTATGCTTAAGTATTGCTACGGTTGGTTCTTCAAACTCAGCAATCAGGTTAATAGCGGCATCTATATCAAGTAGGTTATTGTATGATATCTCTTTACCGTGAAGTTGTTCAAAGAGATCATCGAATGAACCGTAGAAAACTCCTTTTTGATGTGGATTTTCCCCGTATCGAAGACTCTTAACCCCCTGAATGCTTTGCTTGAATGCAGGTTTGGGGAAATCTCCGCTAAAATGGTTGAATATGGCTACATCGTAATTTGAGGTGATATTAAATGCCTCAGTAGCAAATTTTCTTCTATCCTCAATATTGGTTGACCCATTTCTGGTTTCCAGAATTTCAAGTAGTTCATCGTACTGATTTCTAGATGCTATAATGAGCACGTCCTTAAAATTCTTAGCGGCAGCCCTTATAAGGCTTACTCCTCCAATGTCAATTTTCTCTATAATTTCAGGTTCGCTTGCTCCAGAGGCAACCGTCTCTTCAAAAGGGTAAAGATCAACAATAACAAGATCAATCTCAGGAATCTGATATTCTTGCAATTGAAATAGATCATTTTCATTTTTGCGGCGAGCAAGGATTCCTCCAAAAATTTTGGGATGTAAAGTTTTTACTCTCCCCCCAAGTATTGATGGATAATTGGTTAACTCTTCAACAGAGGTGGCATTAACACCACAATCCTTTATAAAACTCAGAGTACCCCCAGTTGAATAAATTTGTATGTTGAGTTTTTTAAGCTCGTGCACAATTTTGTCGAGATTTTCCTTGTAAAAAACCGAGATTAGTGCAGTTCTTATCTGTTTCAACTCATTCATAATAATACTAACTATTCAATATTTTTTTCTTCAAAATACGATTTTAATACCCGGCTGTAAAATTGGCTAAAAGCTTCGAATTAATCATTAAACAAAGAGGTTAAATTATAAAAAATTGTAAAATATTTTAAACAGGGGTATTCCATTTTTAAAAAAGTGTTTGCAATTTATTCAATAATGATGGATAACAAACCTCAAATACAAATTTTGTTCAACCCATTTTGTTCAATTTCTGCTGATTGAATCTCTAAATTTAGACTTTGAACATAAGTATAAGATGGTTCAAAAATAAGAAATGTTAATTTCCCTTCACAGTATTTAACTAAAACACAGACTTTAGATTCTATCTTTTTATTACTTTTGAAACCTATAGCCAATCCAAAATTACATATCCGAAAAGGTGATGAAAAAATCCTTTAAACCAATTATTATCCTCATTAAGGTTGCACGTGAGAGTATGCAGTTTGCATACCATGCAATATCGGTTAATAAGCTCCGTACCTTTTTGTCGTTATTCGGGATAACGATTGGGATTTTCGCCATTATCTCCGTTTTTACAATTCTTGATAGTTTAGAGAAAAATGTTCGTGAAAGCATTCAATCTATTGGCGACAACGTTGTATATGTTCAAAAATGGCCTTGGGCAATGGGTGGTGATTATCCTTGGTGGAAATATCTTAATAGACCCCAACCAAACTTAAAGGATTTGGAAGAAATTAGAAGGAGGAGTAATTTGGCGAGTTATTCGGTTTTCTGTATTTTTTCACGTAAGCCCATTAAGTACATGAAAAATGAGGCCTCCGAGGGAATGATACAAGGCGTTAGTGATGATTACGATAGAATTAAGGTTTTTGATATTGAAAAGGGACGATATTTCTCATCCTTTGAGATAAATTCTGGTAGAAACGTTGCAATCATTGGATGGGAGTTGGCAAACGACCTGTTTCAAGGAGCAGATCCAATTGGCAAGGAAATTAAAATTTCGGGTCATAAAGCAATGGTAGTTGGGGTATTCAAAAAAGAGGGAAAATCTGCTATTGGAGAAACAGGTCATGATAATATTGCTATTATTCCTGTTCAATTTGCAAATACATTTGTTGATATCGATAGGGCTGGTCCTTATATTATGGTTAAGGCTAAACAGGGTTTTAGTGTTGATGATTTAAAGGATGAGCTGCTAGGTATACTACGTTCATTTCATAGAATAAAACCTGTTGACGAGGAAAATTTTGCATTAAATCAGGTAGATCTTATTAAGCAGGGAATCGATAATATTTTCAGGATGATAAACTTTGCTGGGGGTTTCATTGCTGTGTTTTCGATTATTGTTGGGGGATTTGGTATCGCAAATATTATGTTTGTTTCAGTGAAAGAACGAACAAGCATTATTGGAATCCAAAAGGCTCTTGGAGCAAAAAGATACTTCATACTAATACAATTTCTTTACGAATCAGTACTTCTTGCAGTTGCTGGGGGAGTAATTGGTTTACTGCTAATTTTTATAGGTACAATCATAGTAAATGCTACTACTGACTTTTCAATCACCCTTACTGTGGGTAATATAATAAGAGGCATAGTAATTTCAGGCGGAATTGGCATTATATCTGGATTCGTTCCGGCTTGGATTGCTTCAAGACTTAGCCCTGTTGAAGCGATAAATACTAAAGGGTAAGATTGTGTTGCTGTACTTCTGCGATGCTGTTTTGCGGTGATGCTGTGGGGCTGTGATACAGTGTTACAGTTTACGCCGATCTACTATCTCCCGTCTTCGGACTTCCATCATCCAACTTCTAATTCCAGCCTTCCAGCCAATCCCTTTTCAACCTCATTTGTAAGCTCTACAAATTCTTCCACGCTTAACCTTTCTGGGCGTTGATTGGTAAACTTTGGGCTTAGCTCAATATTAGGAAAAACTGCTCGAATGGAGTTTCGCAGCGTTTTTCGTCTCTGGTTAAATCCGGCTTTTACTACTTTAATGAATAGTGCTTCGTTGCAGTCAAGTTTTTGGGTGCTGTTCCTCACAAGCCTTATTACTGCGGATTTTACTTTTGGTGGAGGGGTGAAAACCCCTTCGTTTACGGTGAATAGGTATTTAATATCGTAGTATGCCTGAAGTAGAACGCTAAGAATTCCATACGTTTTAGTCCCGGGTTTTTCGCTTATGCGTTGTGCAACCTCCTTTTGAATCATACATACAACCTCATTTACCATTTCTCGATTCTCCAGTATCTTAAAGAATATCTGAGAAGAGATATTGTATGGCAAGTTCCCTATTATTGCAAGGTTTCCGTTGAATTTATCGGGGAGATTAATCTCATTAAAATCACCATGAATCAGGTTTGGGGTAAGCGCAGGGATTGTGAGATTAAGGTATTCAACCGATTCATCATCAACCTCGGAGGCAAAAAACCTTTCGTTGAATTTGGCAATAAGTTCAACGGTTAGTACGCCCATGCCAGGGCCAATCTCAAGAACGAAATCGGATTTTTCGGCCGTTAAACTTTCAACAATTTTTGATGCAACCCTTTTATCGTTAAGGAAATGCTGACCAAGTTTCTTTTTGGGACGTACTGCTGGCATTTTGTTTTGTTTGATGCAAAGGTGGGATTTTTCTGGATTGGATGCAATTAAACTGAGGCTGTCTAAAAAGTTGAAATAAGTTCACGCAAAGCCACAAAGAAAAAACGCTAAGATCGCAAAGTGTTGAAATAACGAATAATACACTTTGCGAACTTAGCGAAAACTTGGCGTTCTTTTCGTGAACTCTTCTTTTCAGACAGCCTCTACTTACACCTCTTGCTGCAGAGCAGCCAAATATTTGTAGAAAGAGAGGTTGAAAAATCATTCTAGGTGCAGAGCACCGAAATATTAATACCCCAATTCATGTTCAAAGAAGATATTACGGTGCTCTGCACCTAGAATTCTGTGGTGGTGATTAGTTCTACAAATATTGAGGTGCTCTGCACCTATTTGATGCTACCAATGGGAGTTTTTCGGTTGCCAGAAACTCAGGCAAGTAAAAAACAGCTGTTGAAACCTTGCCCTAAGTTTTAGAAGCAAAAAAACGGTTGTTTTTCGGTTGCCAGAAACTCAAGCAAGCAAAAAACAGCTGTTGAAGCCATGCCTTGAGTTTTGGGAGCATTTAAAACTTTAAGAACTCCAAATGCCTCATCATCCCAAATGAAATAACTAACTATTGGCTGTAGTTAATTACTCTATTGTAATCTTAAATGTAGAATTCCTTACAACTGAAAATCCTTCTGTATTTGAAGGGAATGAAGTTATTGGACCAAAATTAATATTATCTTCCATTTTCCATGTTTTACCCCCGTCATAAGTGAAGTATATAGCATTCGTCCAAGTACCCCAATCACCACCAGTATAATGACCTTTCCCAATGGCGATTCCATTATTTTCATCTGCAAAATGTATATAGTACATTTCAATGGGTGAGTTTTTTAATACTACCCAAGACATACCACCATCTACCGTTTTCACAATTTCTTTCTGACCACAAGCATATCCTGTTTTTTTATTAATAAAACAAAAGTCATAAATATTACCATCCGAATTATTATTTGTTTTTGTCCATGAATTACCTTGATTAATAGTTTTAAATATATTTCCGAACAACCCTGCAGCAAATCCAATTTGAGAATCAATAAATAATATTTTGTTCATTAATCCTTTATATTCAAATTCGAATTGTTCCCAAGTTTCACCACCATCTATTGTTTTAATCTGAAGTCCCAATCCAATAGCAAAACCAATATTTTCGTCGATAAAAAAGACGGAGTAAAGTTTCGACCATTCGTATGGAATAGTTTTCTTTATCCAAGTATTTCCAGAATTAGACGTTTTATATACAATACTTCCTGGCACGATACAACCATTTCCCCCACATTGTGACTCACCACCTACCGCAAATCCAATACTATTATTAACAAAATAGATTGAATTAATTGGTAAATCAGTAAGACTGTCGATTGACCAATTGGCACCACTATCTATGGTTTTAAAAATTTTCCCTGAATTGGCAGCAAAACCTGTTTCGCTGTCAATAAAATAAACGCAATTAATAATTTCATTCAGGTTCGAGGTAATTTGCTCGTATCTATAGTCAAGTTTCTGTGAGTTATAGTCATTTTTATCACAAGAACAAAACAATGCTAGAGAAGTAACTATTCCGATTATAAATCTGTAATGTTTCATGTTTCTTAATTTAATTGCAGCCAAAGGTTGGTGGTTTTCTACCCTTCCTACTCGTAAGGATTTGCATACGTGAGTTAAAGTTACCAATATATTATCAAATTTGTATTCTGCGTTAGCATGCATTATTGTTCTGTTTGCTGTTAAATACTATTTGTTACTGTACTAGCACGGATTGCAAATCGCGTTAGCAGGGCGATTGTTTCTATTCTCAAAAAACATCAATATGGGGTAAAGTCCCAAGTTTATAATTTTTTGATTTTAACTCTCTAAGCACCTTATCTCTTGAATGTCCAAATTTATCAGATATGTAATGAAAATGAGGTTGCCCATCTCTCCCACTTTCTTCACCCTTTAAACTTTTATGGGTCGTGAAAAAACAATGAAACTCATTCCCTTTATCTAAGAATCTGGATACAATCACATTTCTATTTTTTATTGCATGTTTAAGTTGCCCATCACTTAATGATGTTTCTCCAATTTTATGTATTTCATTATTATCTTCATAAAATAAATTAGGGAATTCTTTTCCTTTTAAGTCATTTGGTAAATGTTCTGATTTATATTCACTAAAAGTAAATCCATAATCAGTGTATGCTTGACAGTAAAATGCCAATAGTTCATATGGTAGAATCCTTTGTTTTGTTAACAGTTTTTTTTGTTCATCTTTTGATTTTGTAGTAAAAAGAGCAATAAAATTTTCAGGCACTTTGGTTTTTCTCACGGTTTCAAACTCCTGCTTCCACTTTTCAAATGTTTCGTCAAACATTTCTTTTTCCCAAGTTTTAAGTGCCATCTTATTTTTTTGAACAATATCAATTTTTTCTTTAAGTGATAGTTTACCCTTTTTCAAAATTTCAACTAACCCATGCGCTTTTGCCTCTCTTTTCACATTAAGCATTAGCATTAAATGAGACTCAAAAAAATATTCAATTGGGTTACAAAATTCTGTATCTTGAACTGAAGACATTATCAATGTCATATCTTCAGAATTGTAAATATCAATTCGTTTCGTCATTATCTTTGTATTCTTTCTTTTACAATATCAATTAATCTTTCCCAAAGTTAACAAAAAAACCAAAACATCAAACAAACTCTTCCATCCCTCAGACCAACCCAAACATTTCCTTACCAAATATTTCCATATCTTAGCAATCAAAACAATTCAGTTTGCGAAGGCCAATTCAAATAGGGTTAAGGGTTGCGATTGCGGTTGCGGCATACGCTTTTATTGCTGTTAAGATTGGCTCATCGGATATTGTAAAGAGCTTGGATGCTTTTACCGATACCTTTTTCACAGGAAATTATTTATGGTTTTTGGTTGTGCTGCTTTTAATGCCTGTGGTTTGGGCTTTGGAGGCGGTTAAGTGGAGGAAAGCGTTATCGCCATTTACAGGTATTTCGTTCCTGAGCAGCTGGCGTTCCGTATGGTACGGTGTGGTTGCGGGACAGCTAACACCTAATCGGATTGGTGAGCCAGTGGGTAGAATTGCACTAATCGATCCCGATGTTCGTGGAAGAGCCGCAGTGGCTGCAATTTGGTGTAGCTTATCGCAAAATGCGATAACAGTACTTTTCGGTTTTATAAGCATTGCATGGTGGGTATTAGCGGTAAAGCAAGCGATATTCACACAAGCCATCTACTTTTGGCTTCTGATTCTAATTGTACTCCTTTGGGTGTTAATTGTACTAGTTGCCATTACAAATGTAGGCAGGATATCATCGCGCATCGAGCGGATTGGCTGGGTGAATAGCGCACTAAAGGGCGAGAGTTTACGGATTGGTTATCAACCCAAAGTATCAATATATATAATTGCCATAAGCGCGTTGCGATACGCTGTTTTCTCATCGCAATATGTTATTCTACTTAAAATATTTGGCACTCATGCCGATGCCATTAATATTTATGCTGCCGTGGGGTTAACATATCTCTTTAGTAGCTTTATTCCATCATTCTCAGCCAGTGAAGTGGGAATTCGTGCAGGCTTTGCAACTTGGTTTGTTGGGATGTTGGGTGGCGATGCTGTTGGAGTTGCTGCCGCATCGCTTCTGCTTTGGTTGCTTAATTTGGGAGTGCCGGTGGTGGTGGGGGCGTGGTTTGGGT